>NZ_JAQTUH010000013.1 GCF_028710345.1 Sulfuricurvum sp.
AAGACCAGATGATATTTGCTTGTTTACATCAAATAATTGTTGATTTATTTTATTGTTTTCACCATAAATATCATTGTAATATGAACCAGATGTAATTCTCACGTCAAATCCTTTTGTGTAAGCTTAAGCATCGTTAAGCAATAAAAGTTCCATGTCTGCAATATCGGCAAAAGTGAAATTTCTATTAGTAAAATCACTTTTACATATTTTTAAGCAAAGAGTCCCTATAATTCCGTCCTCTTCACAAGACATGCCAGTGTGGTGAAATGGTAGACACGCCGGATTCAAAATCCGGTGGCGCGAGTCGTGGCGGTTCGAGTCCGCCCACTGGTACCACGAATTCTTCAAAAGCCCTGTTTTTAGGGACTTAAAACTTCATTTTTCCTTAATTTTTACAACCTTTCTTAAAAGAGACAACTTTTTGGTTTGAATTAAACAACTTTTTCGACAACTTTAGGGGTCAATATGAAGTATGTTTTTCGTACAAATTTAGGTTATTACAAATTCGCTCGTAAAATTCCAAACACAAATATTCAATTCATTTTTTCTCTTCAAACAAAAAATCTGAAAATCGCAAAAAAAATCACAAACTCATTTTTGCTAAAATCAGCTTTGTATTATAAAATGCTACAAAATATGTCAAAAGAAGAAATTATGGTCCGATACGCCGAAATAGACGATGCGTTAAATCAATACAAAGAAGCTGCCAAGCAAGAATATTCTATTTACGAAAAGACAAGACAAGAACATTTTAAATACAACGGAGCAGATGGTTCTCATCCAGAATCAATAGAATTTTGGCTTAAAGAGATGCAAGAATATATAGGTGGTCGAAGAACAGAACGTCAATCAATCGAGTTCGCTAGAAAGATACTAGCAAGATCGACTCCAGAGTTAAAGCAGTTTAGAGCATCACTAGTTACGGAAGAAGAGAAATTAACTTTTTTGCAGTGTTTAATAAAATCAGAAGCTGATCTTCTACAAATTGATGATGAAAGAGCAATGAGATATTTTACGGTCAAACGAAATCAAAGTAATTCATTGATGGCTGAAGATATAGAATTCCTAATTCGAAAAGTATTTGATGAGAAGCTTGATATGGGTAATTCTGTTATAGAGATTGATAAAGATGATGCAATACAAAGCTATAAAGATACCCCAAAAATTACAAAAAGAATGAAGAGTGAAGCGTATATGTTTGTCAATACGTTTTCTTTGCTCTTAAAGGTTTCTGATAAACGTTTTTTGAATGATTATGACGATAAGGATTTTGATTATTTTATGGAAACGTTTGTCTGGATTCCAGCATTTCAGGGTGGTAGAAAAAACTTTATTGCTACCATATTTGGGAATGATGATTTCATGCTGGCTAAATACTTCAAGAAGTTTTATATTGATAATTTAGATGATGATGAAGAAGATCTCCCTTTTAAAATCGATAAAGACTATCCTTATAGCGACGAAATTTTTAACAGCGAAGAACTTTTAGAAGAATTTGGCAAGTTAGATGTACAAAGCAACACAACTCTTTTAAATAAATACACAATTTTAAAGAAGTTTTTTGAGTGGTGTGTTGTCGATAAAAACTTTGTTAAAAAGACTCCATTTGGTTCTGAAAATGATTATAAATGGATGCAATTAATCAAAGATGTAGGAAATGCCGTAAAAACGAGAAACCCATTTTCAAACGAAGAAATATCAAATATGCTTAGAACCTTTATAGAACAAGATTTTTTTCAAAATGAGAACCTATCTTATTTCTATATACCGATGATATCATTATTCTCTGGGATGCGGATCGAAGAGATTTGTAAGCTGAAAGTAGAGCATATCATAAAAGAGAACGGTGTCTACTGTTATGATATTAAACCTCCTGTAAAAACTGTTGACTCAATACGAAAAGTCCCTATCCATCCTTTTATTTTGAAAAATTTGCGTTTTTTAGAATATGTGAAAACAAGAAAAGATCTTTTATTTGATCTACCTTTAACAAAGGTCAATGGGAAGATTAAATATTCTAAAAAATACTCAGGAATCTTTGGTGATTTCAGGGTTGCATTTGTTTCAAAAAAGAGAATAGAGGAAGATTTGATCAGTTTTCATTCGTTTAGGCACTACTTTGGAACAAATTTAAATAACACAGAAGTGAAGTTGAGTCATATATCAGCTTTATTGGGACATAAAATGGCAAACAATGAAAGTGTTACTTATTTAAAGCGTGATGTTGTAGCATTGAATAAGTCGTTAAACAAATTGACGATTAAGGTTTTTAAAACTGAGATGGATTTAATGACAGTTGGATTTTCGAAAGTAAAATTCAAAAAAACAAACTGATTTATTTAAAATAAAATAATTGTTTGGAGTTCTAATAACGCACTTCTGAAGAGAATTTTTACTATATTCTAAACTCAGAAAAACAAATCTTAATCAGCAAATAGCTGTTTAAAGCCCTATCTAATATAGAAGCGATATAATCTATCTTTTTACATTTCGATAGTATTTATGGAGTTTTTTTGAGCAAAAATGATAATTACTGCTTGTCATTTACAATGGGAGGATTATTTCATTCGGAATCCATAAAGATACTAGAATTATTTAATATTTTCCATAATTGGAATGAAGTTTCTCAAAGAGCACTTGAATCCAACATATTGCAGAGCAGAACCGTTAGCACTTCTAAGAGAGCATTGAGAGAAATTATTGCACGTCTCAAAACACTTACTATGGATGAGTTAGATCTACTTTCAAATGGCTCAGTTCATGATCAAAAATATCTTTTATGGCTAAGTACGTGCAGAAGATATGTGTTTATACATGATTTTGCAGTTGAAGTGATTCGTGAACGTTATTTGACGCTAAAGCATGATCTTCCGAATGAAGAATTTGATACTTTTTATAATTCAAAAGAGCAGTGGTATGAAGAGTTGGAAAAAATAGCAGAATCAACGAAAAGTAAATTACGTAATGTCTTATTTAAGATTCTCAGAGAAGCAGAGATCATCGATGCAAATAAACTCATTTTACCTGCTATGTTGACAAATGACTTGATAGGCTGTATCGCCAAACACAACATTAATGATTTATTGATTTTTCCAATTTCTGATATCGACTTACAAAAGGCAGATAGATGAGTGATATTCAATACAAGTCTATTGGTGATAGATATGAACATCTGTTAAGTGTAATGAGTAGTGAACGATTCAAAAAAAAAGAGGGACTAGGTAATGAAGTACCATTTTTTATTTGTCCATTCAAGACAAAAGAGACGGTAGAGATTGAAAAGCTTCAGCGTCAATTGGCAAATAAATTGACACAGTCTGGTGTACCAGTTTTGGAAATAAATCTTTATGATTTAGCTATAGAGATTTTAAAAGAAAATGACGATTGGGATTATTATTTAGAACAAGAAGTAGAGATGACTAAAGACCGATTCAAAGAAGAATTACAGTCGATCTTAGACATAGAAACTGTTTTTACACCTGAAATAGCTAAAAAAATGAAAAATGCTACATTTGATATTATGTTTATTACAGGTGTTGGTGAAGTCTTTCCATACATAAGATCACACAATATTTTAAACAATTTACAAAAAATTGCAAAAGACAAGCCAACTGTGATGTTTTTTCCAGGCGACTATAGACACTCTTTGGAAACAGGTGCATCGTTGGAACTGTTTGAAAAGCTTAGAGATGACAAATATTATAGAGCATTTAATATATTCCACTATGAAGTATGAAAGAGGATAGCATGAAATTAGCCACTATATTTAAGCAACCTGTAGATAGACCAATCGAAGGCGTAATTAAAGCCGATGACGATGCTAGTTTAGCACTAGAGGTTCGGGAGTACGTTTTAACCAATGAAGTGGAAAAAAGACTTGAGAAATTTTTGGATGCCTACAATCACTACGAAGGAGCGAATGGCGTTTGGATTTCTGGATTTTTCGGTTCTGGTAAATCTCACTTGCTTAAAATGGTGGCGCTTCTTTTAGAAAATAGAGTACTTGATGATAAATCTGTCTTAGACTCATTTCTTGAAAAATGTGGTGATAATGAGATCCTTAGAGGAGATATTAAGAAAGCTGTATCGGTACCATCTCAAAGTATCCTTTTTAATATTGACCAAAAAGCTGATGTTATTAGTAAAACAGAGATCGATGCTCTTCTCTCTGTATTTGTAAAAGTATTTGACGAAGCATGTGGATATTATGGTAAACAGCCATATATTGCACAATTTGAAAGAGATTTAGATACTGATGGCTTGCTGGATGAGTTTAAAGCTGAATTTGAACAGCTTGCATCAAACGATTGGGCTTGGGGACGGATGCGTGCTAAAAGAGTTGCATCTTATGTTGACGAGGCATACAATAAAGTTTCATCTCAAAAAGTCACCGATATTTTGGATAAGTATCGAAGCGACTACAGTTTGTCTATTGAAGATTTTGCTGAACATGTCGCTGGCTATATAGATTCAAAAGGGAAAGATTTCAGATTGAATTTTTTTGTTGATGAGGTTGGTCAATATATTGCAGAGAATACCAAGCTTATGACGAATTTACAAACTGTGGCAGAGTCACTAGCAACTAAATGTCGTGGTCAGGCTTGGGTTATTGTGACTGCCCAAGAAGACATGAACAGTGTCATCGGTGAAATGAATCAGAAAATGGGAAATGACTTTAGTAAAATTCAAGCCCGTTTTTTAAATCGGATGAAGCTTACGAGTGCTGATGTGGCTGAAGTTATTCAAAAAAGGCTACTGCTTAAAAATGATGAAGGGATTGATGTTCTCAGTAAGGTTTATCACGAACAAGTCAATAATTTTAAAACAATGTTTGATTTTACGGATGGATCACAGCAATATAAAAATTTTCAAGATAGAGATCATTTCATTCATAGCTATCCTTTTATCCCCTATCAATTTGTTCTATTTCAATCAGCTATTCAGGATCTTTCCAAGCATGGTGCTTTTGAAGGTGAACATACTGCAGTGGGCGAACGCTCCATGTTGGGTGTTTTTAGAGAAGTAGCAATTCAAATCAGCAACCATAACATCGGACAGCTTGCTACTTTTGACTTAATGTTTGAAGGTATTCGTACTGCGTTGAAATCACAAATACAGCGAGCTATCACTGTTGCAGAGAAGCATCTTGATAATAAATTTGCGATAAGACTGCTCAAGGCATTGTTTTTGGTTAAATATGTCAAAGAGTTTAAACCTACAATGCGAAATCTCTCTGTGCTGATGTTAGAAGATTTTAATCAGGATCAAGCTGCGCTTCGTAGAAACATAGAAGAGGCACTAAACTTACTTGAGCAACAAACATATATACAACGAAACGGTGATCTTTATGAGTTTCTCACTGATGAAGAGAAAGATGTTGAACAAGAAATTAAAAATACTGACGTAGAAGCATCTGATGTAGCTGAAGAACTTCAAAAAATTATCTTTGACCAGATCATAAAAAATAGAAAAATACGTTTTAGCGAAAACTCGCAAGATTATGTATATGCACGAAAGTTGGATGATAAATTGCAAGGAAGAGACTATGATCTTTCGATCCATGTCATTACACCATTAAATGAAAATGCAGCGAATGAGTCCATTCTTCGTATGCATAATATGGGTAAAGATGAACTGCTTGTGATTATGCCTGAAGACGATAGATTGGTTCGTGATATTTTGATGTATAAGCGAACAGAAAAATACATTCGTCAAAATATATCCGTAACACAGCAAGAAGCCATCAAAAGAATTCTTACTGATAAGGGTTACCAAAACAGAGAACGACATGCTGATTTGCAAAATAATATTAAAGCAGCACTTTCTAAAGCAAAACTATATGTGGGTGAAAACGAGCAGGATATTAGCAGTGAAGATCCGCAGATTCGTATCAATAAAGCATTTCAAGTTTTGATACTAAGAGCTTACCCAAATCTTGTAATGCTAAGAGGAATTGAATACACTGAGAAGGATGTCTCTCAGTGTCTAAAACGTTCAAAAGATGGTCTTTTTAGTAATGACGCTACTTCGTTAGCTGATTCAGAACAGGAGATCCTTGCATTTATTCAGAGCAACAAACGTGGTGGCGTCCGAAGCACTATCAAAAGTGTTGTGGAAAGATTTGAATCAAAGCCTTATGGATGGTATTTTGCTGCAATAGCTTGTAATATAGCTCACCTGATAGGTAGAGGTAAAATAGAACTAAAAGATGACAGTAATACTCTTGAAGACAAAGCATTGGAAAAAGCACTACTAAACACGAGCATGCATCCTAATATTGTCATAGAGCCACAGCTTGATTTTACTCAAGCTCAAGTAAGAAACCTAAAAGAAATTTATGGAGAGGTTTTTGATGCACCTCCTCGTAATGGAGAAGCAAAAGAGCTAGCCATTGAAACATCACAAAGCTTTAAAGATAAGTTATCAGAGCTGGAAAAAATGGTAGTTCAAAAATCACAATTTCCATTTTTAGTTACGCTAAATGAAGTTATTTTAATGCTGCATGACATTGCGAATAAGCCTTACACGTGGTACTTAAGCGAGTTAACAAACTATGAAGACAAGCTTTTTAGTTATAAAACTAAAATAATCGCTCCTATTATTTCATTTATGAGTAATGGTTCGCTCAAAACTATCTATCAAGAGGCTGTACAATTTCTTGATAAGCAAAAAGCTAATTTTGCTTACATCGATGATAGTGAAGTGAAATTGATAGCTGATATTTTAGTAGATACTGAATGCTATAAAGATAACAAGCTAAATACTGCGAAAACATTAATGGGAATATTGACGCAAAAAATTCAAGACGCATTGCAAAAAGAGCTTACTAGCGTAACATCGGCTGTTAATATATTCAAAAATCGACTCGAATCTTCTGAGGATTTTACGAAACTTACGGGAGATCAACAAGCTGCTTATTTGCAAAAATTCGATGATTTTATAAATAGTATGAGTTCTCAAACACTTATAGCGGTGATTAGCGATAATCTACGACGTTTTGAAGATCGTGAGTATCAGAGTATGCTTATAGAGATATCCTCACTTGTTACACCAAAACCTACGCAGACTGTAGTAGGCGAACTTACAAGTACAACAATATCAACTACAGAGCCAAAAATTGAATATGTTAAAAGTAGAGAACTGAATCTAAATTTTAATAAGCCTTGGCTTGCAAATGAAGATGATGTGGACAGTTATTTGGAAAAAATGAGAATAGCACTGCTTAGAGAAATCAGAGATGGAAAAAGGATTCAAATATGATCACAAAATTAAAACTTACAAATTTTACTGTCTTTGATGAACTTAATATAGATTTTTCTCCTAAAATTAATATTATTATAGGTGAAAATGGCACAGGTAAAACGCAGCTGTTGAAAGCTGGATATGCTTTATCTACTAACAATAAAATATCTGACAGTGATATTGAAACTAGCTTGACATCTAGACTGCTTAAATTGTATATGCCAATGGATGACAAAATTGGTAAAATGAAAAAATATGGAACGGATGAAATTGCAAAAATGAAAATTACTTTTGATAGTGAAAAAAGTTTTGAATGTAGTTTTAATCACAACTCCAGAAACATTGCTGTTCAAGAAAATAATGACTATTTTGCATACATAAGTCAATCAACTTATATTCCTACAAAAGAAGTTCTTTCCTTTATGAAGGGCTTTACGAGTCTTTATGAAAACTACAAGTTATCATTTGATCAAACATACTTTGATATTTGTTCTCTTTTGGATTTACCTGAGATACATGAAGATAAATTACATGTAAAATCTAGATGGGCTATGAATGAGATTGAAGTTATATGCGGTGGTAAATTCAAGTTTTATGGTGGAGGTAAAGTTACATTTATTGTTGGTGATGATGAGTATTCAGCAAACTCCATGGCTGAAGGCTTTAGAAAAGCTGGAATGATTTCAAGACTTTTGGAGACTGGAGCTATCGCACCAGGAATCACTGGAACACTTTTTTGGGATGAACCAGAAACGAATATGAACCCAAAATTAATGAGATTATTTGTTGAAATACTTTTAGAGCTTTCAAGAAATGGTCAGCAAATAGTCATAGCAACTCATGATTATGTATTTTTAAAATGGTTTGATTTACTAAAAAATGAAGCAAAAGATGATCATATTAGATTCCATGTTTTGTACAAAGACAATCTTGATTCAGTAATTAAACTACAAAGCACAGACAGTTATATTCAAATAGAACCGAATGCCATTTCAGATACATTTAACGATATTACAAAAGAACAAGTAAAATTGAAAATGGCTGGATTAGGTCAATGATATTGGAAGAAAATGACTTAAGATTTGATTTTACTAATGCAATAGATGCTTTTGTTTTTGATCAAATGAACCCTTCATTGCCAAATTATCATGGGGTAAATAATATGTCTCGTGTAGACTTTATTGTTGAATTAGATAATGCTATTTTGTTTGTTGAAGTTAAAGATCCAGATCACCCAGACTCTACGCTAGAGATTTTAGAAAGATTTCTTACAAAACTGGAAAATGGTAAATTAGGTAATATTTTTGCATCGAAATTTATAGATACTTTTTTATATCGATGGGCAGAAGATAAATTAATAAAACCTGTATATTATTTAAGTCTTGTTACTTTGGATAATGCACAAGTTATCCAACTATCTGACGAAATTGTTAGAAAACTACCTCCATTAGGTGTAGCTGCACCTCGTTGGAAAAAACAACTTTTTGAAAACTGTCAGGTCTTCAATATTAATACTTGGAATGAAAATTTTCCAAATTGGCAAGTAACTAGAATAAGTCAACAACATGAAGCAGGAACCGACTAAATGGAGACAACCAAACTAAAACGATTCGCACAACATGCCAGAATTACACTGATTGATACGGTTAAAACCAAACTTGAGCTTGTATTGCATGAAAGCAGTAATGCCAGACGAGAGCATCCACAAGCGATTGAAAAACTTCAACAAGAGATAGTGAAGAGTTCAAAAGATCAAGTGATTGATAAAGTAGCCTATATCTGGTTTAATCGTTTTATCGCTCTGCGTTTTATGGATGTTAATCGCTACACTAAGTTGAACATCGTATCTCCTGAACCTGGGCAGTTTCAACCAACTATTCTTTCCGATGCGAAGATGGGGCATGTGGATGAAAGTTTGGTTAGTGATACTATTAAAGAGAAAGTCCTAGCTCTACTTGATAATAGAACTCCAAGCAAAGATCCGCAAGGTGAAGCCTATAAGTTATTGATTGTTTCTACCTGTAACTACTACTCTCATGCAATGCCGTTTCTATTTGAGCATATTGCTGACTATACTGAACTTTTGATGCCTGATGATCTGCTCTCTGGTACTTCTATACTTAGTTATGTACGAGAAGCGATGACTCCTGATGTTTGTAAAGATGTTGAAGTGATTGGATGGTTGTATCAGTTTTATATCTCCGAGAAAAAAGATCAAGTTTTTGAGGGTATTAAAAACAATAAAAAAGTAACTCCCGAAAACATCCCCGCTGCGACACAGCTCTTTACTCCCCACTGGATAGTGCAGTATATGGTAGAAAATTCTCTCGGACGACTTTGGATGCTCAATAACCCTAGTTCAAAGCTTATAGAGAAAATGGACTACTACGTCAAGCCTAAAACGCCTGAGAGTGACTATCTCAAAATAGCATCGCCTCAAGAGCTAAAGGTGTGTGATCCTGCATGTGGAAGTGGTCATATCTTGGTGTATGCGTTTGACTTACTTTATGAGATTTACAAAGAAGAGGGAATCGATGAGTCAAGCATCGCCGAGCTTATCTTAAAATATAACCTTTTTGGCATCGAGATAGATGAGCGAGCTGCAGAACTAGCAGCCTTTGCGCTGGCTATGAAAGCAGCTTCACGCAGTGAAAGTAAAAGAAGATTTTTTAGAAACCCTATAGAAGTAAATATCTGCAAGCTTGAAACTATCAGTTTTAGTGATGAGGAGATAGGTAGTTATATGAATGCTATCGGCAGAGATCTCTTTACGAGTGATTTACAAACGACACTGAAACAGTTTGAAGAAGCAGATAATTTTGGTTCACTTATTCAGCCAGCAGTGAAAGATGTAACAGTAGTTTTACAAACACTCAAAGAGAAAAATGTTAGCCATGACCTCTTTTTGGCTCCTACTCATGAAAAGGTTTTACAGGTTTTAGAGCAAGCAGATTACTTGAGTCAAAAATATCATGTGGTTGTGGCGAATCCTCCTTATATGGGTGGAAAGGGTATGAGTGAAAGTCTAAAAGTATTTTTAAGTGATAATTTTGAAGATGGTAAGTCTGACCTTTTTTCAGCTTTTATAATAAGAAATACTATATTGGCATTACCAAAAGGTCAACTTGGATTTATGACTCCATTCACATGGATGTTTATCACAAGTTATGAGAAACTAAGAGAATTTATAATAAATAATAAGACTTTGACATCACTAATTCAGCTTGAATATTCAGGGTTTGATGGTGCAACTGTACCAATATGTACTTTTACTCTACAGAATACATTTCATCCAGAATATTTAGGTGGATATATAAAACTATCTAATTTTAAAGGTAGTGATAACCAATCTCCCAGAACTCTTGAAGCGATAAAAAATAATGATTGTGGTTGGTTCTACAATTTCATTCAAAGTAACTTTAAAAAAATACCTGGAATGGCTATATCATATTGGGCAAGTGATAATTTTATAAAATTAATGGAATCATCAAAAATTTTAACTACAAGGGCTGTAAAAGGACTTGATACGGGTGGCAATATAGACTTGTTTTTAAAAAGGTGGCATGAAGTTAGCCAAAATAAAATTTCTTTATTGAATGAAAATTCTGATGCCTGGTATCCAATAGCAAAAGGTGGAGAATTTAGACGATGGTATGGTAACCATGATTTTGTAATAAATTACAAAGATAATGGTTCAGCTTTGAAAAAAAATAAAGCTAATCTAAGAAATGCAAACCATTATTTTGAAATAGGCGCTACATGGACTGTTGTTTCAAGTGGTGGATTCGCTGTTAGATTTTTGCCTAGAGGTTTTCTTTTTGATCAAGGAGGATCAGGTATTTTTCTTGAAGAAGACGATCATCTTAGTGTAGAAGAAATAATTGGAAGTCTAAATAGTTCAATTGACAAAGAAATCTCTAAAATGCTATGTCCGACATTAAATTTTACAACTGGTGATATCAGAAAATTTCCTGTATGGAAAAATGACATTTTAAAAGTAAATACAAAAATGTTAATTTCAATTTCACAAAAAGATTGGGATTCATACGAAGCTTCATGGGATTTTAAATCTCTTCCAATTGTAGTTAGTGTGCAGCACAAAAGTACGATTCAAGAGAGTTACGATTCTTTAAGCGCTATTTGGCAGTCTCAGGTAGATGAGATGAAAAAGCTTGAAGAAGAAAACAATAAAATATTCATTGAAGCATATGGATTGGAGGATGAGATACCTCAAAATGTTCCAATAAAAGAGATAACTCTTACATGTAACCCATACTATCGCTATGATGCTAAAAAAAGCAAAGAAGAGTTAGATGCTCTGCAACGTGCAGATACCATAAAAGAGTACATCTCTTATGCAGTTGGTGTTATGTTAGGCAGATATTCCTTAGATCATGATGGCTTACATATAGCCAATCAAAACGAGTCCATAGATGAAGCCAATGCAAAATTCAATATTCAAAACCCAACCTTTGAAGCCGATGATGACAACGTCATCCCAATTTTAGATGGCGACTGGTTTACCGATGATATCAGTGAACGATTTTTACAGTTTGTAAAAGTCACTTTTGGCGATGAGCATTATGCAGAAAACGTCCAATTTATTGAAGATGCTATTGGTAAAAGTATCAGAAAATACTTTCTAAAAGATTTTTACACGGATCATGTTCAACGATATAAATCACGTCCTATTTACTGGATGTTTAGTAGTTCAAAAGGTAGTTTTCAAGCTCTCATTTATATGCACCGATACAAAAGTGATACAGTGAGTGTCATACTCAATGATTATCTAAGAAACTACATTACTAAGCTAGAAGCAACAAAAGAAAATCTGGAAGCCATAGGGATAAAAGCAGATGCTCCAAAAAGTGAAAAAGTAAAAGCACTAAAAGATATAGAAAATATTAAAAAAATGATCGCAGAGTGTTTGGAGTACGAGAAAGAGATCCTCTATCCTCTCGCTACTCAGAAGATAGAGATAGATTTGGATGATGGCGTAAAAGTTAATTATCCTAAATTTGGTAAGGCACTTAAAAAAATTGTTGGGCTGAGTTGATGAATTCACAAATTAAGCAAGCACTAGATAACTTATTCCAAAAGCACCGTATCATTTTTTGGTACGATGAGAATCAGGAGTTTGGAGATGACTTTGAGCATCTTGAATTTGATAATGTCACTAAACTTGAAATCAAGAATAATGAGTTTCAACTAAAATATCAAATATTGCGTGATCAAAAAGATACAAATTTTTTACTTTACAAGCGAGAAGCAAGACCTAAGGATAATCTTTCTAATTGGCTCTTGGATGTCGAACTTTATAGTGGTGAATTTAGAACAGATCAAGTAGCAATTTGGCTTAGTGAACTAGAGCTTGGTTTTGAGTTTGGTGATGTGATACAAGGGCATATAGAGTTTTTTAATTCCAAAGAGCGTATCGATAAGCTTAAAAAAATTATTCTAAAAGAAGATACACCACGATCATTACGATCCAAGATGATGAGTATTATATGTGGCAGTGATACGAGAGTTGATACTATACTTGAAAGCTTACTAGCGGAAGAAGCGAAGAAAAAAGATGATAAGTACAAACTTTTATTACGCTGCAATCTTGATGGTTTCTTATGGGAAAGTATACAGCGTCACTACGGTTATAGCTCCAAGAATGTAAGTGTTAAAGACTTTGTGATTACTCTATTTAAAGACACCTACTATAGTAATTTTGAGGATACAAAAATATTGAATGGAGACTCTTTAGTCTTCATGAATCGCTGGAAAGATAGTAGAAAAAATCAAGACTCTTTTGAGGCTCATGCAGCAGAGTGCGAAGAGATGCTAAACATTGAAGGAGATTTATTTCATAGAGACTTTAGGGATCTGATGGCATTGGATTTTTTCAATATCATCGATAAAAAAATTATCAGTGATTTGGTCAAAGCAGTGAGTGAGCGAAAGGTTAGTTCTGGGGCTGTAACCCTTTGGGTAAGAGCTAGAAGACAGAGCCATTGGTATGAATCATACAGCGATATCTATGATGCTATTGATTATGCTGCTAAATTTATCTCTACTCTGGATAAAACAGTCTTGCATATCGATAGTCTTGAAAATGGAGTTCAACTTTACAGTAATAACTGGTTTAATATCGATAAGCTCTATCGAAAATATATTTATCATATGCGAGCATCAAAACAGCCAACACTACTGGATAAGCTGACTCAGACTATAGAAAATTTGTACACTAACAATTATTTATTGATTTTAAGTGATGCATGGCAGAATCACATCGATAAACTCGATAAATGGACTATTCCGACGTACCCGATGCAAAGAGATTTCTATTCAAAATATGTCGAGCCTACTCTGAATAAAAATGGAAAAATTTATGTCATTATCTCTGATGCATTGCGCTATGAAGTTGGTGACGAACTTGTCGGTTTAATCCGTCAAGAAGATATGTTTGAGGCAACTATCGAACCTGCAATATCAATGTTGCCAAGTTATACACAATTAGGAATGGCATCGCTTCTTCCAAATAAAGTATTGTCATTCAGCGGTGATGATCAAGCTACAGTTATCGTAGATAATATTAACGCTAGAAGTACAAGTCGTGAAAAGCTCTTGACTTCTTATGTACCTAAGAGTGTAACCATTAAAGCTAAGACGCTCATGAGTATGGTAAAAGACGGAGAAGATGGCACGAGGGCTTTGGTTAGAGATAATGATGTCGTTTATGTTTATCATGACGTTATCGATAATGCTGGTAAGCTTAAAACAGAAGATACTGTGTGCAAGGCAGCCGAAGATTGTCTTGCAGAACTAAAGCAAATTATTAGGAAGTTAACTAGCGCTAATGCAACCAATATTATCGTAACTGCTGACCATGGATTTATTTATCAAAACAATGTGATTGATGAGAGCGATTACCTAGGTGTTGCTGCGAGTGGTGAAGAGATCCTTTATGATGATAGACGCTTTGTTTTGGGCAGAAAACTACATGAAGAAAAAAGTTTCAAAAAATTCACTTCAGAACAGTTGGGTTTAGTCGGTGACATAGAGGCATTGATTCCAAAATCAATTAATAGACTTAAAAAAAGTGGCTCTAGTAGCAAGTTTGTACATGGTGGAGCCACTCTGCAAGAAATAGTAATCCCAGTAATCCAGATTAATAAAAAACGTAAGAGTGATACAGCTCAAGTGGATGTTGATATTATCAGAGGTTCAAGCCCAGTCATCTCTTCAGGTCAGCTTGCTGTCACATTTTATCAAAAAGAAGCGGTAACGGATAAACTATTGCCAAGAGTTTTAAAGGCTGGCATTTATACTTTAGAAGGTTCTCTTATTTCAGATACTCATACACTTGAATTTGATCTTACCTCTGATAATGCTAGGGAAAGAGAATTGAAAGTTAGATTCTTGCTTTCACAAAATACAGATGATTTTAATGGACAAGAAGTGGTGCTCAGACTCGAAGAACAAGTAGATAAAACATCTCATTATAGAGAGTACGGTTCAATGCGATATCAGATGAGACGGTCTTTTAGCAGTGACTTTGATTTTTAGGAGTTTATCATGAGCAAATTAGACGATAAGATAAATGATTATTATGCTGGCTTAGTTGTTCGCAAAGACTTAGTGAAAACCGTTAAAGGAAATGCGATAGTTCCATCTTATGTATTGGAATATCTGTTGGGTCAGTACTGTGCCACTAATGATAATGATAGTATTAATTCAGGAATTCAAACAGTCAAAGAGATCCTATCTAAGCATTATGTTCATCGGAATGAAGCTGGACTTATTCGTTCAACAATCAAAGAAAAAGGTCGTCACAAGGTTATAGATAAAGTAAGTGTTTCGTTGAATGAAAAATCTGATACCTATGAGGCTGAATTTTCTAACTTAGGTATCAAAAAAGTACTCATCGACTCTGGAACAATCAAGACACATCCTAAACTTTTAGTAGGTAGTGTTTGGTGTATTTGTGATTTGGAATATGAGCATACTGAAGATAACGGTGCCACTCCTTGGATTTTAGGTTCCATAAAACCGATTCAACTTTCACATTTTGATTATGATGGTTATTTAGAAGCTCGAAAAAAATTTGATACGGATGAATGGATAGATCTGCTTATGCAAAGCATGGGATTTGAACCAGAAATGTTTGGTAAGCGTAGTAAGATGCTTCAGTTAGCCCGTCTTATCCCTTACTGCGAACGTAACTATAATATCATCGAGCTAGGTCCAAAAGGGACAGGTAAATCGCATATTTATTCTGAATTTTCACCGCATGGTATTTTGATATCAGGGGGAGAGGTTTCAGTACCAAAACTTTTTGTGAATAATTCAAATGGCAAGCTTGGTCTCGTAGGCTATTGGAATGTTGTTGCTTTTGATGAATTTGCTGGACAAGATAAAAAAGTTGATAAAGCGCTCGTGGATATTATGAAAAACTACATGGCGAATAAGACATTCTCACGTGGTATTGAGACATTAGGTGCAGAAGCATCAATGGTATTCGTTGGAAATACAGCTCATTCCGTACCTTATATGCTCAAACACACGGATCTTTTCGAAGAGGTTCCTGGCAAATATCATGATTCTGCATTTTTAGATCGTTTACATTTCTATCTTCCAGGATGGGAAATAGACATCATTCGTGGTGAAATGTTTTCAAGCGGATACGGGTTTGTTGTTGACTATATCGCTGAGATATTGCGTTCATTACGAAATGACGATTATTCTGATCGATATAAAAAACATTTTACACTTTCTAATGAAATCTCTACTCGTGATAGGGATGCTATCAATAAAACTTTTTCTGGTCTGATGAAAATTATTTTTCCACATGATGAAGCCACAGTAGAAGAGATCGAAGAAATACTAAAGTTTGCAATTGAAGGTCGCAAGCGTGTTAAAGATCAGTTAATGCGTATTGATTCTACGTATGTAGAGGCAAAATTTTACTATGAAGATAATAGTGGAAGAAAGTATTTTGTTACCACTCTTGAAGAGGACGAATATCCAAACTATTATCATAAAACCATTGGAAGTGGATCAGATGAGACCATTGTTGATAATGTTACATCTATCCAAACAAAGTCTGATAGTCTAAACGATGTAAGCGCTGAAATTGTAATGACACTGTCTGATGATTTATCAGAGAAGCATCTTACATTTAAAGAGAATCAACGTGGAGTCACGTTTGACTCATTGTTCGGTAAGTACCTCACAAATGCCAAAGAGATCACTCTAACCGATCCATACGTCCGTATTTTTTATCAAGCCCGCAATTTGATGGAGTTTATGGAAACCATTGCGAAGTATAAGCCAGAAGGCGACATCGTTAAATTCCATCTTATAACGATAGAAGATGAGTTTAAAGGTGATCAGCAAGGAGAATTTTTACAGCAAGTAAAAAATGCTTGTCAATCTGTTGGTATTGATTTTACATGGGAATACGATGTGACACAGACCATACATGCAAGACATATTGAAACCGATCATGGCTGGAAAATTTCACTTGATCGTGGATTGGATATTTTTCAGCAATACGATATGAACGATGCCTTCAATTTTAGTAATCGTCTTCAGCAGTTTAGAACGTGTAAGGCGTTTGAGATAACGTATATGAAAAAGTAGGGTAGATATCGAATATTGTACTCACGCCACTTCCGTATCCATAAAATCTTCTCTCTCCTGATAACCATTCAGCCAATTTTCGACTCCTACTACACCTGATTTCAACCTTCTAATAACTTTTGAGTCTTTTTTTATAACTATGATTTCTAAATCAGTGATGTATCGACCTGTTTTGATTTCATCATACTTTACTTTCAAGTCGCTGGAATCATTAATGGTTTTAATTGCAGGTACAAGTACACGTTCTTTAAAGTTTCCATAAGCGTTGTTTAATGAGCTTGGCGTTGACAACATATTTCTTAAAGGTTTCATACCAATAGAGAATTTTCTACCAGCAACAAATTGACTACATAGCATATAGATACGTTTTGTGTAAATACTTTTAATAGCAAGTATCGATTCTAAATTTCCCATAGCATATAACTTTGGTTTAATTAAGTGTTCGGTCAAATTAGGATGAAGTTTAATTTCAATTGAACCCTTACGTGAGTTGAGTTCAAATTTTTCTACCCATGGATATGGATCTTCATTGTTCGATTTGGCAAATAGTATAGGTTCACTTATAAGCTCTTGTTTTGCATTTTCTAGACTCTTGCGATTCAACTTGCGACCAAATCGTTGTTCCAATTGCACGATAGAAACTTGATAGCTATTTAACGAAGTATCTTCATTTGTAATTTGAGCGATGAGAGTATAGATAATATCTAAAGCTACGATTCCGACATTATAATGAGCATAATTAAGTGCGTGTGAAAGTTTTATAACGTTTCGTTTATTGAATTTTCTGATGATTTCTGACATATTTTATCCTTATATTTTTTAATATGAAAGTATTATTGCATATTTTTTTAGAAAAATCTTATCACTGTAATTTTTTGTCACTGAATGTACTTTAATGAAATGCCTAATGTAATTTAGATTTTTCCATTTGATCATTTTGTACGTCACAAGATGTAATCTTAAATCCGCTGAAAATACCTTAGCACTTAATCATAGCCACCTTAAAGCTTTTTGTTTTAATACTCTTATATATAAAGAAAAAGAACTTATAGCCGCAAAACGAGTTTTGACACGAAATTTGACGCTATAGAGTTTTTTACAGGGCAAGCCCTCTTTGGCTACGCCAAATTCACCCGCCCATGATATTGAATAGGAATGAAAATTTTAAAGTGCAAAGCATAGAACTATGCATATAAGTGAACAATGTAGATTAAGAGATTGGAAGAGTTGAGATGGAATAGAGAAATACGAGGAGACTTGAAGGGGGGAACTTAGGGAACTATTGCACAGATAAGGACTATGAATTTACTATTAGTAAATTTAGCCTAGCCCCAGAGGGTACCCGTTTTTAGAAAATATTTTCTATGAATATCATAATAAACAAGATTAATTCTAATATATATTATATAATATTAATATAAAAAGATTCGCTATCAGCGATTTCTTACACTATAAGAAAAACTATTAAACTATTATGGAGATTATCATGAGCAAAAAACAAGTAAAGAGTTATACCCTCTCAACGGAAACAGTTAAAGCGATTGAAGCTTATGCTGCGAATAGTGGCAATTCACTAAGCCAAGGCGTTGAATATCTAATATTGCGGGGGCTAGAAAATACGCAAATTGCAGAACAATTAACGGATCGTGTGACACAACATATCAACAGATTTATTGACTCAGATCGTAAAAATACAGATCGATTAATAAGTGTTTTAGTGGGGCAGACAAGAAGCATCGGGAAAATCTATGGTGTTGTAATAACTGCTGCTGTCAGAGAAGGATTAATCAAGCAAGAAGAGCTTGAACAAATTTATGGCTCAGGCATAAAAAAATGTATAGCTGATTTAAAATCAGGAGGACAAGACAATGGATGAGTGTCCTGCCGAAATGAGTTTTGAAGAATGTCTCAAGCAGATGATGAAACGTCACCATGTCCAAAATACAAAAGTTGTAGAGACTCAGTTTAAAAATATTCCAAACTCTTCACACCCGATTTTTATGAAATCAAGTTTCATTGGTGGAGGTGGTGGTAGAAGTTTAAAATCAATAAGTAGTCATTCAAATTTTCATTCTCACACTGGTTCGTATAGTGGAGGCGGATTTGTAATGTCATTTGGACATGGTAATAATAGCTATGTGAGCGGTGGATTTAGTGTTGGCGGTGGATCATGGCGTACAGCAGAAAAAACCGTTGCAAAAGGTGGGGTAGTGGTTAAAAATCAAACGGTTGTCATTAAGAGTAATTTTGAGATGGCTGGACGATTAAATCAACAGGGGAAGCGTCCCAATGCTAAAGCTGTGGGTACACATGCTTCAGCTTCATTGGATTACATGGACAATCATGGTTCAAAAGATTTAGATCAAGAAGACGGACTTTCAAATACCTATGATGAAAACGGTGAGCGTATGAGTAAAGATGAGCTTGATGCTATGAAAAAAGAGTTAAATGGTGGTATTGGTGCATTTCGTCGCACTGTTATCGATACAGGACAAAAAGAGTTTGATAGGGATGATCTAAATCGCCTTGTCCGTGAGTCTATGCAAACTTTTCAAGAGCAGACTGGAAAAAGTTTCGAATATTCTTATGCTATCCATACGGACACGGATCACACACACGCTCATGTTTTGAGTTATGGGAAAACTCATGAAATTAACATGACCAAAGAGCACTTGCAACTTTTCAAAGAAATTGCAGCCGATAAGACAGAAGAACTTCTACGTGAAAAAGTGCTTGATCATGATCGTCATTTATCGCTTCATCAAAAAATTGACAAAGCACTAGACGGGGTGCTAGACGATAAAGACGATTACACACAGACGAAAACTCAATCATTATCATTATAGGAGATCAAAGACATGAAAACATTTTTAGAACGTATCAACGACTTAGCAGCACAATATATTACTATGCCATTGCAACGGTTTTTTTTATACATAACCATTGGATTATTAATGACACTAATCGTCATTGCATTGGTAGCACCCTTAAGTATTGCAAAATTCATGGCAGTTACGGGATTATATATCACTTCAGTGATTACAGCATTGCTGGCGTATGGTAACTATCAAATAAATAATAGGGTAGAAGTGGAAACGGAGAGTGAAACGATTTTAGAAGAATATGATGGGGAAATAGACACTGCCACAAAACATAACAATGCGTTTGTGGCATAGGAGGAAGAATATGACATTTATAGAATTCAGCCGAAAGCTTCGAACCGCTTCTATCATTGGAGGTTTTGTAGGACTTGGGCTTGGCTTGGCAATTACTCGAATGGATGCTCCTCTTCCATTTTACAACTTAGCTGATTTAATGCCTCAAACGATGGAAGGAATCAGCCCGTGGCTTTATGAGGAGACAATCAAAGAATTTTTGGTTCCGAACCTATCAGTATTTTTAACCTATTTTTTACCAGTTTGGATTGGTGCGTTATTTTATCTCTTTAAGTATGATCAAAAAGAGGACGAAATATTCAAAAGGGGGTCACAGCTCTTATCACCGAAAGAACTGAGAAAACATATTTTAAAAGTACTGAAAAAGTCCCACGATACCCACAGATTAACGCTCGGAATCGAACAAATACCTATTCCTTTTACCCAAGAGGTCAAGAATTTTTTATTTGTTGGTATGCCAGGCTCAGGGAAGAGCCAAAGCCTCTATTCCCTTCTGCTTGGCAACGTCAATGATAAAGGGAAACAGCTGACAGGCGGGGTCGTCGATTTCAATGAGCCACTCATTTGTTACGAACGTAAAGGGGATGATTTTGTGGCTCCACTATATCGACGAGGGAGAGATTATCTATTTGATCCACGGGATCGGGATAGCATTAAGTGGAATATTTTTCGAGATTTATTAACCGAAGACGGCGACATAGATGAAGCTATGGTCAACTTTTTTGTGAATTCCATTGCTCCCGTTAGTGATTCGAAGGCAGCTCATTTCGAGGAGCAAGCACAAAGCATCGTAAAAGCGGTTCTGTTGGCAGTAGCAGGGAGCGAAAATCCAAGCAATAAGGCATTAATAAATTTTTTGAGAATGTATCCAACACCAAAGGCGTTAAGGGCTGCTTTATTGGCAAATCCTACCGTGATATTATTTGGAGCTGATAACGCTGTGCATGGGAGTTTAACGGTTGATTCACAAGAGAATCTTGATAATCAGGCTACATCGGTGTATGCAACTTGTAATAAGGTGTTTAAGAATCTTTCGAATCGTGCATTTTATTATGAGGGTGGAGATTTTAGTGTTCGTGAATTTATCGCATCACTTAAAGATAAAAACGTAGATATTAGGCTTTTTGTCGTCAATACAGCTAGTCAATCAGGGGCATATAACACGTACTTTGGTCTCTTTTTTACATTGCTCTATAAGCATATTTTGACTTTACCTAATAGCAAAACTCGACGGATCGTTATGGTTCTTGATGAATTGATGTCATTGGCTTCAGGCGGTAATAAATCATTAGGAAAGTATCTAATTAGTGAGCTTATCAATACATTAGCAGAGAGCAGAAGCAAAGGGCTAAACGCATTGATAGCGTTTCAAGGATTAAGTCAGGCAAACGAAATAGTCGGCGATAATCTGATCAAAAGCCTTTTTCAAATGTGTGGAACGAAGATTGTGCTGCAATACAGTGAACCTTATGGTCAAAAATTATTGAGTCAATTCCTTGGAGAAAAGGAAATTGACCGTAAAAAGCAGGGAATCAATAGAGCGAGCCAAGCGGGACAGGATAGATTGAATGAAAGCGACGAGGAGAAAATAAAGAAAATTGTGTTGGAAAGCGAGTTTGCAAACCTTGAGCCATTGGAAGCATTTATCAAAATCGGGAACTTTCCAGCGAGCAAAATCAAGTTTGGATACCAAGAACCAAAAAAGATTTGTGATCCACTGATACGAAAGGATTTACCGTATTTTCAAACGCTGATAGAAGATCAGAATTCCCAAAGTGGATTCGTGGCATAAAAGCGATTGACGTAAAATTGATACGCTTTCCATTCGGAAAACGGCATACTGCTTTTTATTGATTGAATGGTGTTTGTTTGTGGCGAAGATTCTCAAAAATCACCCTCAAAGAGACGATCCGTTCTCTGCTCATTCACTTCCCGATCCGACTTTTTACGATTCAGTTTTGGATACACCTCTACATTTTCGCTGACACAAACATGACCGCACCGCTTATCAGGTTTTTCCCAGTGAATCTATCCCTTTTTCTCGCATAAAAGGTCAATCGGAGCGATACGGGGAGAAAGAAATCTCCAAATCTCTATGAGGAGCTTAGATTTTTATCTTCTAAAAACAAACAGGAGAAAAAGGTCTGCACAAAGCTCCACAAGGAGAAAGTATTTTTTGAAAGACTAAATCAACACGAGGAAACTGTTATGAAATTAATAACCGAGAAGCAACAAGAGCGTATCCCCGAACTCTACGCCCAAGAGAGTGTTAGCGATCCGATTGTGTATCTAAAAATCACTTGCATGAATGCGTTTTGGCTGATTACAGAGCTGGACAAAGGGAAGGGATTGGCGTTTGGATACGCTCAAATCATTGAAGGAGGAGGCGAATTAGGCTATATTTCACTCGAAGAAATTAACGAATTACGAGAAAATTATTATGTAAGCGTCAAAGCGGTAGAAGAACCGCTTTCAAAACTCAAAGCTGAGTTTGGGCTATGAGTTTATTTGATCATTTCGAATGGCTCATGGAAAAATGGGCTGAAATTATTTTTTAAAGAGGAATAAACAATATGAAAAAATTTATGATCATAGCTGCAACGGCTATTTTGGCAACGGCAGCAAACGCAGCGGTGAAAGATATTCACCTCTCAGGTGGAACGTCAACAATCGATCATGCAACGCAGCCTATTTATGAAATCGGTTATGGGGTATCGGGTTGTTTTGACAGCGGTTTAATGCTTGGGATTGAGTTTAATGTCGGTGGGGCAAATACTCCCAAAGAGACGACCTATAACTACAGCGGAGATATGAGAGTGGGGTTCTCGCCGATTAAAAATACCTCAGTGTATGCAATCGGATCGGCAATGACTCAATCGTATAAAAATACAACGGGCTACGGTTTCGGATACGGTGGAGGAATGGAGTACCGATTTAACAATTCTTTTGCGACAGCGGTTGAATATAAAACGTTCTCTATGACAACGAAAGTTGGAGATTATGATTTTGATTCAACACAGTTGAAAATGAAATACACCTTCTAATCGGGGCTTCCCCGATTTGCCAAGCCCACGCCCTTGACCCTTCCACAAAATCAGCCTTTCTCTTTTTAACCGAAAAAGCCCTTTTTGAAAAAACCTATTCTCCTTCATAATATCCATAAATGTTAGATTCATTTTATATTGCCATAAGTGAAACTGACTTTGAAATTACCAATATGCTAATTTCAAACCAAGTCTTCTTCTGTCTCCTACATTCCATAAACACATACGGAAACTAACGACGAAGATAGAAAGGTTTTCAAAAGAGGTATGGCTTTTTCTGAAATAGAAAGGAAAAGATCCAACCACACCGAAAATCTTCAACAAAGATAGAAGGACGGAGAAAATGACAATACAAGATTTGCAAAATTACAAAAGCACTTCAGGACTCGAAAGAGAAACAATGCATATTATTTTGAATAATATCGAAGAAGAGTATGAGGAAAGTTTTTTCGAGGATTTGATGTCACACGGTTGTGTATCTGGCATGGTAAGTGGTTTGATTTACTATGCGGAGACAGTGAAATTTTTTGATGATAACAGAGTGGAAATTGGAAAAATGCTATCTGATACTTTAATTGAGTGCGGATTGAAATGTGCCAGTGAACTTTTTGGAGATAAATTTGATAGTGATGATATGCTTTGCATAGAGACAACAAACCAAAATTTATTAGCATGGTTTGCATTTGAAGAAACAGCAAGAGCTATTGCTTCAAATCTTGGAATGGAGCTTTGAAATATCAAGCTCCATATTTACGGTGAATTTTTTTAAATTGATACCCACCTTCCCGCCCCAGAGAAATTTGAAATCCAAGAGAATAATTAGTGAATTATTATGGTTCGAGTCCACAAAGTGGAACCGAACCAACTATGTAATTATGAGTGTGAATTTATAAAGTGAAAGTTGAAATAAAGGTGAAAAAAGTTACAATTTTATAAGTTTAAATTAAGCCTAAAAGAAACAACTTTAAGGTTTATTGAAGTTTTATTCAAAGTACAAAAAGTCTTCTAAAGTACATAAAATAGGCGTTTCAAAGGAATATTGAAAATTTATAGGGAAGGTTCCGCCCACTGGTACCACCCCCTTATTCAGATTAGTCCAATATCATCCAAAAAATCCTATCAAAACCCCTTGTTTAGCCACTTTACCTATTTTTCACGTCCAAATCAATCCGAGCCAATCCATCCAAATCCAAACTCTTAATGTACGTTTTAATGTACTTTACAATCAAAGTACATTGTGCTAATCTACTGTTTAGTATGTTTCAACTTAAGTACATTTAGCAGGGGTGCATGATGGCAAATAAAAAAGTAAAATCACTTACGGATACCGAGATTAAAAAATTAAAGCCTAAGTTTGAAGAAAATAAGGACTACACGATATCAGATGGCAATGGCTTGCAACTGCTTATCAAATTAGATGGTCGTAAAATTTGGGAAATTCGTTACACAATTAATGGCAAAGCTAAAAAAACTACTTTGGGAACTTATCCAACCGTTACCCTTGCCAAAGCAAGAGCGATGCGTGATGAATATAGAAGTAAGTCCTTTGAGGGTATAGATCCGATCGATGAGCGTAAAAAAGCAAAAGAGATTATTGCCGAAAAAGAAGCAGAAAATCAGGCTCTATTAAAAGGAGAATTTCACAAAGTCGCCTATGGGTGGCTAGAAAGCTTATCTGAAGCAGAGAGTACACATACGAAAAGGGTGAATTCTTTCGAAGCGGATATTTTGCCATTCTTCTGCACGTACGATAAATATAAAAATATTGTTTCCTCAAAACATATCAAAGATATAACCCATCCAGAATTGTTGAAGGTATTATTGAAGAAAGAAGAAAAAGCCCCTGTTGTTGCGAGTCGACGATTTTATGATTGTAAACGTTTGTGGAGATATGCAATCAATCATGGTCATACAGACGTCAATACTCCCGATAGAATAAGTACCGATGCTTTTAAAAAACATGAAGTGAAACATCGTCCAAAGATTACTGATGAAAAAGTATTGGGAGAAATGCTTAGAGCGATAGATCGCTATGAAGGTTCTGGCGGTGTCATAATTCGGAATGTTTTGAAACTTGCCGCTTTGACAATGCTAAGAATTGGTAATTTAGCAACGTTAAAATGGAATAATATTTATTTCAAAAAAGGTCTAATTATTATCAAACGTTCAGAAATGAAAGTTAAAGATAAAAATTTGCCTGATTTCGTTTTACCTTTGTCACGTCAAGCTATTGAAGTTTTGAAAGAGACTAAAGAATTGACTGGTTGGGGTGAATGGGTATTTCATGGTATCAAAGATCCCAAATGGCATGTTAACAAAGAGAGCGGTAATAAAGCGTTACGAAAAATGGGATTTACGGATGAAGAGAGTGGACGAAAACAGACATTGCATAGTTTTCGTGGTACTTATGCAAGCTTGGCGCGAACGCATCATAAAGATCACGGGGCAGTATTTGAAGCATTAGAGAGAGTTTTGGATCATCAAGAAGGTAGTCAAGTTGTTCGAGCTTATGCGCATATGGCGGATTATACGGAGCAGATGAGGGAACTATTGCAATGGTGGGCAGATTTCCTAGATGATTTGAAAGTCAGAAAATACGAGTGAATAAGTTTATACTGCAAATTTACATTTTTGTTTATATTTAATATGAATAAATTGGATTATCTATATAAAATAATTGATAAAAAGATATATTCTTAAACAAGAAATGAGTTCCAATCTAACTAAATATCCAATACACTTAATTTAGCCAGAACGTTCCCGAAAGACTCTTCACGACTCATCAGTGAAAATGAGAATAGGGTATAGGGTATAGGGTTATGGTACTGAAATGGATGAGAGGATTTTAGCAGTTATTTTATCCCCTACAAAATAACTATCCTGCAATGTGCTGAAGATACTCAATCATCTTGAAATATCCGATCAGCATCTCAAACATTATCCGCCACAGTATTTCAAATCCGATAAATAAAACCATGAAACCAAGAACAATCCTGGATGTTGAAATAGGAAACGTTCGCATCAAAGCTTTGGCTATTTTGAGGACCCATAATCGTTTGATCCAAAGCAGGGCAGGGATCATCAATGCTCCCAGATAATAGAAGGTAATCAGTACCGGAATCGAGATAAACGATTCAAAGGTTAAAAAGTTCATTTATATCTCTTTATCTTGAATGATTTTCTCAATCGCATCGAGTTTTTGTGCTTTGATGTAATTGGCAATAAATGGCTCTACCCAATCCGGAACTTCTGCTCGTCCTTCAACTCCCCATGAATTGACGGTTCCATAACTCATCTTCACCAGCTCGGCGAACTCTTTTTTATTCAGGTTGACAGACTTGAGAAGGGTTTTGAAATCAGAAAGTAACAATTTGCATCCTTTAATAAAGAAATGGTATCTAAAAAGTTGCGATTTGCATAATAATGGCTTAAGCGTGTTTGTATTAATATTGTTTAATATGTTGCGAAACGCAATGTATTAAATCAAATAAGCGATATATAAATAGTGTATCGCTATTTAAGGTAATGGAGGCACCTTTGTGAAAACCATGTTGATCCGTAGAGTGAACGATCGTGTCCGCTATTACCTGATTGAGCTTTATCAAAACCTGTTCGGTGAATGGATGGTGATTCGAACCTTTGGCTCCTGTAGGGCTCTCAAGCCAACCGGTGTCATACGAAACTATTTTTTAGATGAGAATGATGCGGAACGCTCTATCGATATGCTTGTACAACAAAAAGAGAAAAAAGGGTACGAATCTTTTACACACCAATCAAAGGAACACTCATGTATTCATTTCTAACCATTATTTCAGTCATTATGATTTTCAAAGGGGTTGTATTTCTATTAGGAGAAGCCAAATACATTCAATGGAGTGAATTACCCCATAATCTTTATGCTTTTGCCGGAGATCATGTTTCCTGGATCATTGTGGGATTGTTTTTGATTCTAATATTTTATGGACATGTGGAGCAAAGAAGAGCTAATCGCAGGTATCAGCAGATACCAACAAGTGACACCTATGCATCGTGCAACCCTCATCATCTCAAAGGGGGAGGGCAGAGCTGTCGGCACTGCGGTTCACGTAGTATTCGAAACTGGGGGCGTACTAGTGCAAATGATTCAGAGCGAATCTTTATTTGCAATCACTGCGGAAAGGAGTTGTATCGTAATGGATGATTAATCAGGAGTTTTTTAATGGGGGAAGCATATCGCTTAGTGGAAGATTCCACTCTTTAGCCAGAAGAATTAAATGGGATAAATTGTAATTGGCTTGATTCTGTCGGAGTTCAATTCGAGCGATAAAGGAAGTGGAGTTATGTCCGAGAATATTGGCGAGTTTGAGTTGGCTGACGTTCCGTTCTTTACGTATTAATTTGATGTGTTCGGTCAAATCATCGTAATATTCTTTAATATCTGCTCTCTCTTCTTTAGACACATAAACCACCATAACTTAGATGGCTCATATTAATCAAATGGCACACGCATAAACAATCACTATTAAGTGAGTGTAAAGAAGGCAGCATCTATAATTTGCCGCAGTAAAAATCAAAAGGATAAAAATGAAATCTGTATTATTGACGACGCTATTATCGATGTCGATAGGAACGTGCCTATTCGCTTCTGAAACTTCAGGTACTTCTACGTTTAAAGACTATATCGAAAACGAGAAAGATCATATCTTTTCTGTAGTTGCGGAGACACAAAACGAAACGATGCTCTATTGGTACGCAAGAGGATTTTTTGGGATAGGGTATTCCGATAGAGAAAAAGTGCTCGAAGACGCGTGTTTAAACATGGGCGGGACTATCACGGAGAAGAAAAAAGGTGAAGCATTCTCTATGAAATGCTCTGCACCGAATCAGCAGGGATTTACTGCACAGAAGGTGAGCAATGGTAATCATGGAGATCTACATTATTTGGTCAAACACGACTCTCCTCAGATCGGTGGGTATGCTATGAAAGGGTACGTCCGGATCAATGAACTCGATAAAAAACCGTTGACAGATGTGTTGGTAGCCGGAGAAAGTAGTAGTAATTTTTTTAATGCGTATGGATATTGTTTGACAAATAATGGAAAATACGTGATCAGTAACATCGAAACCGATAAGAAGCCAGTGAGTGCTGAAACGTATCTTGAAGGCAGAATGAACAAGGTTTTACATTCTTTATTTACTCAAGGCAATCATTGGTGTGTTGTTCCTGGGCAAGAAGGAAAAGCATTGTTTGAACTTAGTGCAACATTTAGCAGTACCGGCTATCCAATATTAAAAAAAGAATACGTTATGGATGTTCCAGTGTTGGATAAATTGGAATCATATAAAACCATGGTGACACGTAAAAAGCTACAAGAGAGTGCTCAAAACAATGATGCACCTTCGAATACCGATGAACAGATGAAAATTTCGAAAAAGCCATCCGCTGTTGAAAACGATTTGGCATCAAAAGTTTTCAAAATAAAAGATACGGTTCTTTCGCGTCAAGGCGGCAATATACTAGAGGGGATATATCTTGGTGAAAATGATCAAGGCTGCCAGCTTGTAGCGGTAAGCAAATCTTCCGGACAGCAATACACACATAATTTTTTGACACTGAGTGCAAATGCACCGGAATGGATTATGAATTTCAAACAGTGTCAGGGAAAACCGACGGAATATTTAGGAGAGTCGTTTGAAAAGATTTTTCCATCCGATTATAAAGTGGAGATGGAATTTCGGCGAGTAGTCGATATGTGTAAAGTTCGTGGCACTGGAATAGGCAGTTATTTAGGATATAACATGGACTGTAAACGTTTAGGGGATACATTAAAACCAGTTTATGAAGTTACAATGACTAAAAAAGAACGACTTGTTATGCGTTCTTACGAAAAATAACTCTTAAAAATGCTTCTCAAGCCACTCTTGCATAGCGGGGTGGCTTTGAAATCGATAGATAAACACACCGAACATCAATAACCCCAACGCCAAAATACCTACTGTTATTTCATGAGCCGTAAAAGCACCTACAGCGATTATAATCATTAAGAAGACAAACAGATATGGCATGACTATTTATTGTTGTCCTGATGCTTAATACTGCGTTCATATTCCTCTTCTGCATGGCAGAAGTAACAAAGCGTTCCATCACCCATCGATCCAACTGGATTGATTTTGCATTCACGACACATCATCGAGGATTCATAAAATTCGAAATGACTTTGAATCACTGAGCCTAAATCATAAATCTGTTTGTATGCAAGTTCACGAGTGACATGCTCTGAAGTTGTTATGATCTCCAGCCCGACATGGCGTTTGTAAAAGAGATTCCGGACAAAGGATTCATCGTAGGATTCGAATGCAGTAACGCAGACATCAACTTTATTGGAAGTTCGACATTTGGGACGGATAAATAGATTCCAGAACATGCTTAAATCTCTTTCAAATGTGATAGATACTGATCATGCATCTGTTTGATTTTCTGATGGTTCTTAATCCAAAGTAGATAGTCTTTTTTACCCATAAATAGCTTCTTTTATACCTCTTGTTTCGATAACACTTTTTTGATACGTCTACGCATACGGTAATTTGCACTGAACACAGCAATGGCAAAATAGCCCAACATCACCAATGGAAGCTGCTGTAGATTTATTTGAAAATACTCAATTGCAAGGCAGGCCGATGCAAGTTGTAATGCAGCAAAAAGAACAGCAATCTTATAGAGCTTTTGTATGTACCAAAATACCTCTGTTGTCAAAAACAGCGTGACACTCACGAAGATGAATAAGAGTGACATAAAGTCCATTAGATACCTTCTTTAGGAACTATGGTTTGAAGTTGTCCAAGTTCTTCACAATAGCGATCTCTTTGCATATCTTGTTTGACAGCAATCACAATCGTAGCGATCAGTGCAATACTCAACAATAATATGAGGAACCAGAGAGAATAGTTGTGGGTATAATCGATGATCATTCCGGTAGCAAGAATACCAATAAAGATCCTTGCACCGATTTCGACAAAGGATTTATGATTATGCTCTAATTGCTCAATTCGTTCTTGTAAAGCAAACATCTCTTCCATCAAATACCCCCATATATGTGTAAATATCATTATTGATCAAAACCGCTAAGTTCCAAAGAGAAAAAAGGAACTAAACGAGAAATATTATGATAACCAAAAGTTATCGGAATGTTTTATAAATATGACAGTATGAAATAGTATGAAGTGCTAGGGGAAAGGACCCTTGAAAAAACTATAGAAAATATTCAACGCAGATGCGTGCGATTTTAAGACTCTTACACTTTTAGTGTACTGTAGTTGCGATTCTGATTTTTAGAGGCGAGTATCAACACTTATGAAAAATGGTTTTGATACACCTCGATGAGATCATCGATGATGCGTTCGATACTTTTGAGTGACGTTGATACCGATTCGGTATAGGCAAAAACGAAAGATTTTTCCTCTTCATTGATCGACAGTGAAGGGAAGGTATCGGACGAGAGAGTAGAATTTAATGCTTTAGCAATTTTACGGAACTCCTGAACGAGCAGCTTGGGTTTAATCGTACACTTATGACAAAACTCTGCGAGATCGTAAGTGGTGAGATTGTCCGGTTCGAACGTATCTCCAAATGCCATCGAGTAATCCTGCGCGAATTGAGGATAGAGTGAAACGTTGAGCAAATCATAAAATGGCGCGAGATCGATTTTGGACTTTGTAATGAAAAAGGAGATGTTTTTGGCATGAGCATCATAGTTGCCGATGATAAGATTGAAAAGTGTCCATCGAATCATCTGTTGTATCGCAAGCGCGGGGACGGAACATCTATCGGCCAGTGCAAAGAGGTTTTTAAAATTGGCTTCCGAGCGATAATGCTGAACGTCTCTTTGAGAACCGTAAGGGCGTTCATACTTTTCGCTAGGGGAGAGGTCGAGCATTTGACACCCATCGACGATGTGGAGCCGTTCAACTGAAGTTTTAGAGATATAGCGGCGATCGAACCGTTTGACCGATAATACCGCTTCGTCATTAAACCTGAGCAGTTCTACTTCGGCAGTCTGTATTCCTGAAGCATATGCTAGTTGCATCGATAGGTATTCATTTAAAACCGTATAGTGTTCGTTTTGGGTATCGAATTTTAAAATATGTGTCGAGCACAAATCCCCTTCGCCAAACCCGAATTGTCCCTCATGAAAAAGAATAGGGAGTTTGTCCTGTATTCCTGCCAAACTCAGGCGTGGTCTGCCATCCCATACGGTGATACTTTGTGTTCGGCGCTGGATAATTCTCTCTTGCAATTCCTCTAGCGCAACTGGTCGTAGCTTAGTCTGCTGATCAATATGATCGTATGTGCTAAAAAAAAGAGCTCCTGCCGTATCGAAAGATAGTTTTTCAATCAACCCGAAGATATTAGATTTTGAGATCTGAAAATAGCGACTGAGATCTTCCAGACCTCTCCCCTCCGGCAACAAATTGGCAAAGAATTTTTTGAGAGTAGAGGAGGAGGGGAAGGTATCGAAACGAATGTGCGGCGATAGCACAAAGCCGTTTTCTATCCATGCTTCCTCATAGCTAAACGAAAATGTTTCATCGCTTGGATTGTAGGAGAGCTCGCCGATCTTGGTATGGGCAGAGAAAAGATTGAGCTTCATACATCATCACCTATTTGTACATACAGCTTAATACCCAGTTTGTCGCACACTTCCAGTACTTTATCAAACATCACGCTACCGCTTGCCGTTTCTATTTTTGATATGGTCGAGAGACTGACATTGCAAAGCAAGGCAGCTTCATGTATGGTCAGTCCAAGATTGGTCCGTTTGGAACGAATGAATTGGGCTAAGAGTTTTGGATCGATCGGACCGTTGCGTGGTGGGGGAGAGGTAGGGACGATACGTTTTGCCATGGTGTCTCAATAATTTTGTATTTGCATGATTATATAACATAAAATTGAAATATAGACAAAAATACTGCAAAGACATAATTAATAATGGAAAATAAATAGATATGAAGAATAATTATGTGTATTCATAATTTAAAAATATTCTATGTAGCACGAAAAACAGTTGAGACTGTAAAAGATCCTTATACGTTTCAGACTGACTTAGCTTAGAAATCCAAAAAATCATATCTAAACTCATTATGCCAAAATAAAGGCTTCCATCAAGAACGCTTTTTTATTGCATTTAGTAACTCATTATTGTAGTAGTCAAAAAAGTATTGCTCCGGCATATTGCTTGTATATGGGGCATAAGTTGTATGTGAGTCTAATAATCCAAAATAATGATTCCGAATATATTTTTTGCATCTCAAGTAAGCCTCATCTATTGAAGTAAGAGATAGTGTATCAAGATCAGGAAAAAATTCAGTCATGCATGCGTAGATTATTTGAGTAATGCCATATAAGTGGAATGCTACCTTTTCGTAATCTATAACTATTGTATTATGTAAATTATTTTTTTGTAAATATTCAATTTCATTTTTTAATGCGATTGAAGTACTCCCGCTATAAAATGATTTAAACGCATCTATGCATTTAAACTGATGTTGTCGTAAAAATTTTCCTGTCATCTCTTCATCATATTTATCATGTCCAATTTCCTCAAACATATTTTTAACTTTTTCTATATTGTATTGACTGGCTATCCGCTTATTAATTTCTGCCAATTTGTTTCTAGGATACGTAATATTAAACTGTAAATTGCCATACGATTTGCTTTCATATACGGTTTCTGTGATTTTAGTATTTGAGTTGACATTGCCTACTGGATCTCTTTTCAATTTCAATGTGACACCATTGTTTTTTTGATTCAAAAAGTCAAGAATATTTTTTAAATCATTTTCACTAAGTGACAAAAAAAACTTTTCATATTTTTTAGTAGGTAATTTACCATTAATTTTTTTCTTAATATTGCCTCTCGATTTATCTGAAAATTCAAAAATTTCTTGCAAATACGTTACTAATAACTCTTTTTTTGCCATTATTGTATTCCTTTTAAAAGCTATCTGCTCATGATTGTAACATAAGTATTTTTGGTTTTAAAACCAAAAAAGTATGAATTTAAATGACTGTTTTTTTTGTAAAAATTTGGTTGTCCAAATTGGTTTATATTAATCCAATTTGATTCAATTTCCTATAAAGGTATTCAAATGAGTCAGCAAGAACGATTGTTAAGATTAAAGGAAGTGCTATATCTTACACGCATTTCCAAATCTACAATTTATGAAAATATGAAAAAAGGGTTGTTTCCGAAACAGGTTAATCCATCACCAGGCGTAAGTGCGTGGAAGGAAAGTGAAATCATTGCATTAATGAATGGAGAGTGGAGGAGTAGATCATGAAGTATGAAGAGACAGTTGGGGCTACCTCTTCATATGAAAATTCTGTCGAAAAAACAGAAGAAGTATATCATGATTTATTTTGGAGCAATATTTTAACAAGAGATTTGTATGAAACTGTCAAAAAATTTGATGGGATTATCCAAGCAAGCTTGGATAGTATCGTTGTTAGCACGTTATGCGCACTTCCTTCATTGTGCGACGGCGCAACTGTTAGCCAATCCAAGGATGCTAAAGGCCGTCCTATTATTCTTTTCTTTGCTTATTTCGCAAGATCCGGTATGGGAAAATCTGTATTGGCAAATACAGTAAGAAAATACATGCTGTTTTGGTTGGACGATTTTTATATACAAGAAGAAAAAAAATCAAAAGATTTTGTTTTCCCTGATGTATTTTTAGATGCTGCTTCAGCTGAGGGCTTTGAACAATCCATTTCCGCCAAAAGTGCGCCGCACTTTTTTTTAGATGAATATGGGAAGTTTTATAGAGCCTCAAAAAATGATACGGTCAAAGCAAGCTTGCTGAGAGGGCTAATGCAAATCTTTGATTCAGGGGTTTTAATCGCTCGAAAACTCAAAGATAGTAAGCGTTCGAAGCATTTGATAGTGCAAGGTATGGGTTTATATGCCGCAAGTACAATAGGACCTTCAAACCTGACACAATCTGATATGAGAGATATGATTAGCGACGGTATGTTGAACCGGTTTTTGGTCATTTTTGGCGAGATCAAAGATATTCCTTTGCGCCAAGAATTATCAAAATATGACGCTGAATCCATAGAATATTTCGCACGTACTTTTCATGAGTACGCATCTGAAAAATCGTATTATTTGGGTGTTGAAGCCACAAATGTATATGAACAATTTCATAAATCGATTAATACACGATTTCGTCAAAAATACGAAATTTTTGATGATACGGCAGGCTTTGAAATCCGACTTCTAACTATAGTTCAACGAATTGCCATGCTTATGCAGGTTTGTATCAATATTGAAAATGCTTCGCCGAATATAACTGAAATCAATAAAGATGCGATGGAACGAGCTGTTCAAATGTTGAATTATTTACATCAAAAACACTTTAAAGAAGTGATGATATACGCTCACGATAAGCAAAAAAAGAGTGGTCTTGAAACTCGTATTAAAAATCAGCTTTTAAAAGGGGAAGCTTTAGGTCTGAGAAATCTTGTTAGAAATGTAAGCCCTGCTAGTACCGCTGAAGTCACAGCTATTTTAGATGACCTTATTGAGCAAAAATGGGCTCAAAGAGAAGGACCAACCAGATATTCTAAGGTTAAAACCGACACCGACAAATAAGTATAAAAGCTTTTAAATACGGGCTTTATATGGATTCTTGAAGTAATTATAGGCAACCGACAATATCTGACAGTGTCAGTTTCGTCGGTAATTCGTAAAGCAACCTTACCGACATCTATAAGGTTGATAGCATCGTAATAGAATACAATTTGTCGGTTGTCGGTAGCGCGTTTAGATTTGGAGAAAAAACTATGGATTTGAATGAATTAGATAATACCATCGCACTGGAAACCGTAATGGGCTCAAACGACCGGTTAAAAGCCATTAGGTGGCTTTCAAAACAGAACATACTTATTGTATATGAAGTGTTTAAAATGAAAAAAAATCATTTTTATAAAATCAAGGCGGAAGGAAGGGTAGAAGATCCGCTTCTGATTGAATTAATTGCTTTCTATATAGCGGTTAAAGAAATGCTAGCTCAAACGCATATACCGAATCGTAAAAGTCGATCAGGAAATTTTGGATTTTTAAGAAAAATTGGTGATACACGTGCTAATCAACTTCGTAAATCACGAAAAAATTTAAAATTAGAAAAGCTTTTGAATTTGCAGGGCATAGTGAAGACACTCATTGAAGAGAAGCAGTATTCGTATCGTCAAGTTTCTGAATATTTGAAAACCTATCATCGCTTTTCAGTATCTCATACAAAAATAGGCCAATTTTATCAAACCATCAAAAAAGGACAATAAATGGAATGGTTAGCATTTATTCTAAGTATAGCCATAATTGTCACGGGCTATTTGATTATGAAATATCATATGCTAGAAAAAGCAATGATAAAGTTGTTAGATGAGTTTTTAGATCGCTACAACGATCATTTTGACAGAATGAGCGATAGCATGTATAGCAATTTGGAAAATGTAATGGCAAATATTTATAAACAACATTCCGATGATTTTAATAAGATAGTATACCAAACGGTAGAAATTAAAGCGTTGTTAATAGAGATACGAAAATTATCAGATACACGTTTTAAAAATGAAAAGCAGATTCAAAGATTGAAGTCAATTTTGGATCGGCAAGAACGAAAAAACAATAAAGAGGATGAAAAATGAAATTTTCACAAAAACCAAATCCAGACAAGATCATTAACATGATCCTGAAAGAATTTGAAAAATTCCCGAATATAGTCTTATCACCAAAGATGATAGAGGATATTAAAACTTATATTTTGTTTGATAGTTCGAAAGATCTGTATTATGAAGCTGGTCGACTGTTTTACAATCGGTGGCCACTTTTTTTAATTCGATGGATCATTAGGGAAAAACATAGAAAGATTTTTGCTCCATCCTCTTTAACGGGGGAGGCGGTTAATCTTGTCGCTGATTTACAAGTAAAGCAGGCAAAAAAGCTACTCTTTAAAAGTAAGCAAAACAATTTTTACTAAAAGCTATCATATTCCAATTCAGAAGAGTGTAAACTCTTTTGGAAACCTTCTGTAAATTTTTCTGTAAACTCTCTGATTATTAATAAGTGTAAAATTTAATATTTAACTACCTATTTTAGGACAATTTATATAATCTTCAATCGCTGAAGGAAACGGGGGTAAATAATACAGCACAACCCTGTTTTTGTTATTATTGCGGGTTGAACTTTACAAAATCAGCGTTAAACTTTTCCTTTCAATATTTACACAAGAGTAGCTTCCTCTTCAACCCAAAGCGTCGAGTCGCTTCAGCTTTTGAACTGAGCTTTTCGGACTATTCAAAATCAAAACAAGTTACCGGACTAGTAAAAACCGTGTAGCGCTATATGCGTCGAAGAGATTCGTAAAACCTACCAAAAATCCGTTTCCGCTTTTAGGATTAAAATCAAAAGATATATTGACTCAACATCGAACCCATGCTTGAGATGGGAATAAACGAATTTAAAATGGAATAACACTATGAGAGGATCTGTGGATTGGCAAACAGCTGAACTAGTCAAAGTTATATTTGTTGAAGGAACTAAAAAAGAAGATCGGGTCAATCCAACTCACTCAAATTTCCTATGTGTATCTAGTTTTAAGACCATGGAGACATATCGATCCGTTTTGAACAACGCGGGACACTGGATGAAAGAATTTTATTGCATTAAAGATTTTGAACAAATTACTGCCGAACATATCGAAGCATATATGCTTTATAAAATCGAATATTACCCATCAAAACAGTATCTTGCAAAAATTTCAGCTGCCCTTGGAAAACTTGAAATAGCTTTAAAGCGTTATACACTTCAAAAATATGGTGTGGAAAAACACTATGACTTTCAAATCAGGCAGTTACACTTAACGATGGCTAAATCATTGAATTGGGTATATGACGGATATCGCAATCGAGTTTATACAAATCCTTACGCTCTTATTGCTTCAATGACGAACCCTTTGCATACTATAGGGGCATCCATACAGGTCCAGGGCGGTTCGAGAGCCGAAGGAATATGTCTGATTAAGGCTGAGCAATTACATGGTTACAGGATTGATAACATTATCGGAAAAGAAGTAGGAGTGATAGAAACAAAAGAAAAAGGTGGCAAAATAGGGGATATTTTAGTTAATATTGAAACATATCAAAAAGTTGAGGCTATTATCAAAATGGATGGTAAATTCAAAATCAATTATAAAGCATATACGGAAGAAATTCGGAATGTATGTAAAAAGCATGGAGTTTCGTGCGAATCTAGTCATGGATTTCGTTGGACTTATGCGCAACGTAGGGTTCGTGAATATCAAAAGGCAGGGTATTCCTATGAAGAAGCGCTCCAAGGAGTCTCATGGGAAATGAAACACTTCAGATGTTCAGTGACGGAACACTATTTAGGTTAATATATTGACGATTTTAATAAATAAGACTAGAATATCGTTAATATATTGTTTATTGGATGAGCATGTTGGCATTTGATCTTTCAAGCACCAAAGAGATAGTCAAAGAATTGGCTTCCCGTGCCAAAATAAAGCGTAAAAAGTTAGGTATGACTCAAAAGCAATTCGCTGATCATATCGGTATGAAATTCAGTACCTATGCACGATTTGAAAAAACTGGTCTGATCTCTTTAAATAACTTTGTTGATACATTAAGGGGATTGTATTCAATCGATGATCTCGAATCTATTCTTATCGATAAAAATATAAATCTGCAAATCAAGTGGTAAGTAGGCGCTAGTTTACTTGTAATTCCTTTTCAAAATGATACGAATAAAGGTATTAATCATATCATTATATGATACAATTAAACCATGCAAGCGTATCAAACTTATATTTGGCAGAATAGTGACTGGCCACATTTTACCTACGACCTAACTCTATATCAATCCTTACTGCAAGAGATTTGCTATCAGCAAGGACTGCTTGATGGCATTTGCAAAGGATTGAACGAAGAACATCTGCTTGAGATGCAAAGCGAAACACTTGCACTCGATGCCGTGAATACTTCTGAGATCGAAGGCGAAATTCTCTCTCGCGATTCTGTCCGATCCTCTATCTTTAAAAAGCTTGGTATTTCGTATGAAACACAAGACCGCTCTACCGTCAAAACCGATGGACTAATCGATATCCTCCTCGATGCGTCCCGAAATGCTATACAGCCATTTGATGATGAACGATTATTTTCCTGGCACGCTGCACTTTTTCCAAGCGGTTATTCCGGTATGCATAAAATCAACGTCGCTTTGTATCGTGGAGATGAGCCGATGCAAGTTGTTTCGGGACGCATCGGAAAAGAAAAAATCCATTACGTAGCACCGCCGCGTGAAATTGTCGAAGATGAGATGAAACATTTTTTTAATTTTATCGATAGCCCAAATGATGAAAATGGCTATGTACGCGCTGCAATAGTACACCTATGGTTCGTCATCATTCACCCTATGGATGACGGTAACGGACGTATTGCACGTGCATTATCGGATATGATGCTTAGTCGAGCAGAAAATAGTGCTGTGCGTCTATACTCGATGAGTGCATCGATAAATGATAATCGACGAAGCTATTATGATGTTTTGGAACAGACGACGACTGGTGCAATGGATATCACGGTGTGGATAGGATGGTTTTTAGAAATGATTCTTACCGCACAAAAGAATGCTCATAAAATTATCGAAAAGATAGTTGCAAAGACCCGTTTTTGGCAGGTACATATCCACACCGATCTTAATTCACGTCAGAAGAAAGTACTGAATCGTCTTTTGGATGCCGGACAAGAGGGATTTAAAGGTGGAATGAATGCTCGTAAATATGCTTCACTGTGCGATTGCAGTCGAGTAACCGCGAGCCGTGATCTTAGTGATCTGTTGAAAAAAGGATTTATTGTCAGTCATGGTGCTGGTGGGCGGAGTACCAGCTATGAAATTGATTGGGGATCCAAATGAGTTCTCAGACGCAGCAATTTTACGAAAACAACTCGTATGATCTTATCAAACGTTACGACACTGCAGATATGTCAGATCTTCATCAATTGCTAACTCATCACATCCCATTCAAAAGTAAAATAATCGATATCGGTTTTGGATCGGGGCGTGATCTGGCTTTTTTGAACTCTCAAGGATTTGAGATATATGGAATGGACCCAGTAGAAGTATTTGTTGTTCAAGCCCAACATCGCTTTCCTGATATTCGTGAACATTTTGAAGTGGGCTCATTCATATCCAATGATCTTCCATTTGAATGGTTAACCTCATTTGACGCAGTAATCTCTATTGCTGTATGGATGCATTTAAAGGCTGCTGAACGTTCAAAGGCAATAGAGTTCATCCAATCATTGTTGAAACAGGACGGACTGATTATATTAAGCTTTTCACTTGGTTGTCGTGAAAGTGATGATGGACGCCATTTTGAGCCGCTGGAACTGCAAGAAGTGATTCAGGAATTCAGTGATTCAGGATTTACAGTGATCGAATCAATATGTACCAATGATTCATTGGGACGTGATTCTATAGAGTGGGCTACGGTGGTATTCAAACGATGATCGATGTAGAGGCGCTAAAACAAATCAGCTTTATTGTCGAAAATGACAAAACCTCCAGTACTTACAAATACGTATTGCTCAAAAGTGTCATTGACGCTTCACAGCGGTATGACCACCTAATACGTGTTGAAGATTCCCGTGCATATATTCCTCTTGGGTTGATCATTGAGCGGTGGATGTTTGATTATTTCACTTTCGTTTTTAAAGGGATCCGCCAACAGCATAGCAATACCTCCAAAATCCTCAACAAGCCGATCGAAGAAGCTTATGATGAGGTCTTCAATCTGCTGCATCTCAATCGCAATGATCCATGGGAACAAGCCTATAAAGCGATGCAATCGGCTTTCAAAAATACAAATCAATCTTCCGTAATTGCAAAAGCTTTTCTAACCCTTGCACAGGAACTCGCAAAGACGATAACTACGATGCCAATGCAGTTTATTGGTAAAGAACATTATGAGATTTTTCAACCTGATATTACAAAATATGGATATATAAAACTGGCACCTAATGAGAGTTGTACGATTCTATTTCTCACTCAGCATTTTGGTTATTTTTCGATCAGCGAAACCCATTACAACCTATTTCGATATCTGGGGCAGAATCTCTACGGTACATCAACGATAGCTTTAAAATGGAAAGAAAAAACCGATACACTCAATGATCAAGCCCGTGAAGCGATGCATATCATTGATCGCCTCTCAAATGATGATTTAGCGATTGAACGAGATACAAGTGATATACGTTCCATTTTAGAAGATGGGATGGAATGTGTTTGGTCAGGTAAGGTTCTCACTCCTAAGACAAGTGATATCGATCATGTACTGCCTTT
>NZ_JAQTUH010000014.1 GCF_028710345.1 Sulfuricurvum sp.
TGGTAGGGAGGGTAAATTTATGGCAGTTTTGAACTCCAACCCATTTCACTTTTTGGACAACACCTTCTGTCGTTATTACTTCATCTCCGATAGAGAGTGATTCGACATTGGTTGTTCCGTTCGGGGTGGTGATGAGGGTGCCTGACATAAAACAAATAGGGATAGTAGTTGCTGTAGTGTTATAAGCTCCCGAAGTTTCATAACTGCCCACAACACTATTGCTTAAAATTCGAGTTTCTGTTCCAAAGACAAATACAGGATTTCCGTATTGATCAACACCCTGATATACTGCAGAGCCGTTATATACATACGAATTCGCACCACCGCTCGCAGAAAAAGTGACAGACTCACCTATTGTTAAAACTCCATCCGCACTAGATTCGGTGACAGTAACATTAACTATCCCATCTGAATAATCAATGGTTCCACTTGAATTAACACTCATACTTGCATAACCATACGTGTATGTAATACTTGCCATTCTTTAACCCTTTTTAAATATTGTTTACTATTATTATTTTATAAATAAACTTAAATATTGATAAAAAAATAGATAGTTTTTGCATTATTATTTAAGCAATATCTACGATCAAAATGAATGAAGAAGTCCAATGTGAAAAATAGTAGCTCTTTTTGGTTAGTATGAGTGCCTTACGCACTCACACTAACCTCAGAAGCAAAAAGTTCTAACGCTCTTATCTCCAAACGCTCTTTAATCGCTTTAGGAAGTTGACGTTGTGACATAGCACGAGGAAGAGATAGTTCTCCTGTTTGGTTCAAACTCTCATCTGAACCATAAAGGGTTATATATTGAGATATAGTATTTTCTATTATGATTTAAATTCTGATTTAGTCCAATGCAAATCGGTCGTTTTATAATGGGCAAAACAGTGAAATGCGACGGTATGATACAGTTCAAATACATTATAGAGGATAATATCAATCTCACCATTTTTAAATGAATCAAAATTTTCGGCTAAGTAACGGGATAATGATCGGCTCATTAATCCCGGTCCGCTAGAGAGCCAAACGGATTCAGTCGAGCCATTTTCATAATCCTCAATCAAAGAATCAAGTGCATATTTTACAATAGGATGAGAGGGAGAGATGGCTAAAAAATTATTTCCAGATGATCCAAAATGTTCTTGGTAGCCAACAAAATCATAATGACGAATTATATCACTGACATTTCCTAGACATCGGTCATCTGCATCAGCATAGACACCACCTAAAACGTATAAAGCTGCTAATCTGAAAATATCACTTTTATTCGCTGGAGATTTAGCATGACGATAAACTTGTGTAAGGGAAGCGCCAAAATGTTCCATAATAAATGATTTAGCCGAACTATCATCAAAAGTATAAATATTCCATCCGCTATGATAATCTTCCCATGTTTGCATCAACTCGATAATATCCTCAGGAATCGTTGATGTATCCCAAAAACGGATAATATTATGAGGTATTTTTTGAAGAGATGGTTTGAAAGTTTGAGAAAATAAGCCTAACTTACGCAAATGCACTAACCAAGCTATTGATGAGGCAAGATTATGCGAATATTCAAGTACTATATTACGTAAAGCTTCAGTATCCGAAGCAATAAGAGATTTTCTTAAATGGGCACATAGCTCTTTTTCAAGCAAAAATTCATTTAGTATTTGACCATGAATACTTTGTGTAGGATTTTTAATAGCTTGGGTTTTATCATTGCAACGATCTAGTTGAATTTGATTAGCTTCATCGATAGCAAAACTTAATAATGCAGAAGTCATAGTCTCATGATAATATCGTTTAGATGGTTTACTCTGTCGTTCTGCTTCAAGATAGTATTGATATGCTTCATCTATTTTCCAAAGCATAAATGAAAACTTACCACGTAACATGGAGAGAGATTCATTATTAAATATTGACTCTTTTTGAGATTCAATCAATAAACATTGTGCTTCATCAAATAATCCTTTATTAAGAAGTTCTAAAAACAAATGGTTAATTAAAGATTGGTGCTTCTTAAATTGTTCTAAAGAATTTGCAAGAATAGTGCGAATTTCACTATAAAGTCCATCTCGTCGAAACATGGAACATTTTTGAATAATAGTCTTTGGCTCTAATACAAAGTTTTCTTCGACAGATTGCAAAAGTTCATAAGCTTGTCTTTTGGAAATCCAACGAAATAAACTTTCGATAAATGATAAATTTATATCAAGATTGAGAGGATATTTTTCATAAGCTGTTTTAATGATTTCTAGTGCTTTTTTAGAATCATTCATCCTTCTGTAAATATTAGATTCAATTAACAATTTTTTTTCATAATCATTATCATGTTCTTTGATTTTTGATAAAATTATTAGTGAATCATTTAAACGCCCAACATTAAAGTATAGCCTAGCTAAGCGAAAAGAAAAAGCAGTGTTATCGTTTAAGCTCTCTAAAAAAATAATAGCATCATGTAAACGACCCATATCCATTAAAATAGCTATGTATAAATTATTAAACCCTAAATGATTAGGAAACTTTTTTCTTGCATCTTCTACTAAAAAGAAAGCTTTTTCACTATTTCCACTCTGTTTATAAGCATTAATGAGGCCCTGTAATGGACCTGGTACGTCTTGACGAATTGCTCTTGCATTTTCAAAATAAATTATTGCATTATCATATTCTTTTAATTCATGTAGATAAAACTGTGCAAGCTTTACATTTGTACCATGATTTAAAGGATTTTTACTAAGTTCCTCTTTTAAAAGTATCAACATCATTATTTTAAATCTTTATCGCTTCAATCCATTGGTGGTTGCAAGCATCTCATCACTTGTTGTAATCACTTTTGAATTTGCATCATAGGCACGTTGACCCGTAATCAAATCGGTAAGTTCAACAACCAATTGAACATTGGATAATTCCGTAAATCCTTGACGAATAATTCCTAATCCTGTTTCTCCAGGTATCCCCTCTACCGGTTGACCCGAGCTGTCTGTTTCTATAAAAAGGTTATCCCCCATAGCATGGAGACCTGCCGGATTAATAAAATTGGTTAATGACATTTGACCAACTTGTGTCGCTTGAGCTTGACCCGGTTGCGTCACACTGACAATTCCATCTGTCCCAATAGTCACATTAATAGCATCTTCAGGGATAACAATTTCAGGAATGAGCGTGTATCCATCTGAGTTTACCAATGTCCCATTCTGATCCACTTTTAAAGCACCGTTTCGTGTATACACTTCTGTTCCGTTCGGAAGCTGAAGCTTTAAAAACCCTTTTCCGGTAATTGCCAAATCCAATGGGTTCTCAGTTTGCTTGAGACTCCCTTCGGAAAATATTTTGTTAATAGCCGTCGGTCGAACCCCAAGCCCCACCTCAATCCCTGTCGGTGATTTGGTAGTATCACTCGTAGAAGTTCCGGCGTAAGTCATCACTTTGTACATCAAATCGGCAAATTCAGCACGTGATTTTTTGTATCCCATAGTATTGACGTTGGCAATATTATTGGCGGTAGTATCGATTTGTGTTTGCATTGCCAACATTCCGGTCGAGCTGGTATAGAGTGATTGCATCATGGTTTTATCTCCTTAATTATCGGTGAGTTACGGCGATTTTTTCTATCGCATCACGGTTCATGTCATTCATTTGGGCATCCATCGCTTTTTGATACATCCCTACAAGGCGATTAGCTTCTACAAGTGCAACCATTTCATTGACCGCATTGACGTTACTTTTTTCGGTGTATCCTTGCATCACATTGCCACTATTATCAATCGGTGTAAGCTCTTCAGCAGGATCAGGAATATACAACCCATCTCCCTCTTTTTTAAGCATACGTAGATTCTGAGGTTCAACAATCATCAGTTGCTTATTGGCAACCATCTTGGTACTTCCTGGGATATTATTAGAAATTAATCCGTTTCTATCGATAGTCACTATTTCATCTTGAGGATTTATTGTTATTGTTGATTTGGACTTAAAGTAGTCATTTGGAAGGACTTCATACCCTTGCTTAGTAACCAATTTCCCATCACCATTGAGGGTAAATAAGCCATCACGTGTTAAACGTATACCTTGAGGAGTTTGTACCGCAAAAAACTGTCCCTCCTTCCCTAAAGCAACATCCAATGTGTTATCTGTTTTTTGAAGTGTACCTTGAGAAAAATCGGTATAAGAGTCTGTAATCTGCGGTACACGAGAAAGAGAACGGTTTAAAAATTGTGCTGATTCAGTCGTATTATTATTGAGTGGAAGAGTATCTCTTGCTTCTTTGTAAAGACGAGCAAAATCTCCGGTAATAAGCTGATCATGCTTATAGCCAGCAGTATTTGCATTGGCTAAATTGGTAGCAATAGTGTCCATACGATTAAACTGTGCGACCATACCGCCTGTAGCAGCATAATATCCCGTTTGCATGTGTCTTCCTTGAGATCGTAATAATCGAGTTAAAGCAAAGAGTATTCCACTTTTAAATTTGTTCATAAATTTTATTAATCACTAAAATAGGTGAGTTTTAAGAAAATCTCGGTATAATCCGATTCTTTTTAAAACCGCAAGGGAGCCCTCCACGTATGAGCGTCAAAGATTTAAACAAACATCTCGAAACCTTGTTTTCCGAACATAAATCGAAAAACTGCTTAACGTATGAAGTAATCGTCGAAGCGTACGATAAACAACCTACTCTTGCGCAAGCCAAAAATATTTTAAAATTGGCCGAAAAATATAAAATTTGTCTATTCACTTCGTCTGAACATGCAAAAATTCTGAATCAACAAGAAGCAGATGCACGACGTGTTGCACAACTAAAATACATCGAAGAAGCGAGCAGCGATCAATTCGATATCCTGAAACAACATGAGCTATTAGAGTGGTCACGATCGGATTCTCCGGTACGTATGTATTTACGTGAAATGGGGCAGATTCCTCTTTTAAGCAAAGAAGAAGAGGTCGAAATCTCTAAACGGATGGAGATGGGTGAGGGAATCATCATCGATGCTATCTGTTCTGTCCCCTATCTGATCGATTTTATCCTCGATTATAAAGATCCATTAATCAACCGTGAGCGCCGTGTTAAAGAGCTTTTTAAAAGCTTTGAAGATGGTGAAGACGAAGATAGTGATGTTGAAGTCGATGACGATGAGGATAGTGATGAGGATGAAGTTAACGAAAAAGCTCCATCCGCAAAAGATAAAAAACGGATTGAAAAAGTTGTCACTTCGTTTAAAGCACTCGAAAAAGCGAAAAAAGATTGGGCGAAAGCAACTGAGAAAATGCTCGATGAGCGACCACTCGAAGAGATGGACGGAGACTATGTCCTCTTTTTCCTCAATGTTAGTTTTAAGAAAAAAACCCTTAAAGAAGCTTTGCTCGATCTTGGACCAACCTCTAAACTCATCAATGAACTTGTACGATCGATGGAGACAGCCCTTCGCAGTGATGAGGGGTTTGATCGTGAACTTAAACGTTTGGAGTACAAACTTCCTTTGTTTAACGATCAACTCAAAAAAAATCACACTATTATTTTAGAAAAAATTTGTGATTTAACCAAAGAAGAGATCGCTACAAAAGTTCCCGAAGCAACCATGGTCAGTACCTATATGGAGATCAAAAAATTGATTCAGACCAAAGAGGCTTCTAAAGGGGGCTTCAATATGGAGCCTGAAAAATTAGCTGATATTTTGGAGCAGATAAAACGGGGTAAAAATATTTCCGAAGTTTCTAAAACTCGTATGGCAAAATCGAACCTCCGTCTCGTGGTCTCTATCGCGAAACGCTATACCAACCGCGGTTTGCCATTCTTGGATTTGATTCAAGAGGGAAATATCGGTTTGATGAAAGCGGTCGATAAATTCGAATACCAAAAAGGGTACAAATTCTCGACCTATGCGACATGGTGGATTCGTCAAGCGATTAGCCGTGCTATCGCTGACCAAGCACGTACGATCCGTATTCCGATTCATATGATTGAGACGATTAACCGAATTAATAAAATTATGCGTAAACATCTCCAAGAGCACGGAAAAGAGCCGGATGTTGAAACCATCGCAGAAGAAGTTGGCTTATCGGTTGAGAAAGTTAAAAACGTTATCAAAATCACCAAAGAACCAATCTCTCTCGAAGCTCCTATCGGAAATGAAGAAGATGGCCGTTTCGGTGACTTTATCGAAGATAAAATGTCGATTTCACCGAGTGATGCAATCCTCAAAGATGATTTGAAAGTACAAATCGAAGGGGTTTTAGAACAACTCAATGAACGTGAAAAAGCGGTTATCAAAATGCGTTTTGGTATCATGGATGATGAAAGTGACCGTACTCTCGAAGAGATCGGAAAAGAGCTCAATGTTACCCGTGAGCGTGTCCGCCAAATCGAGAGCAGTGCAATCAAAAAACTTAAACACCCAAAAGTGGGTCGTAAACTTAAAAACTATATCGAGGACTAATGACGTTCGAACAACAATGGATTGAGTACGATTTTAATCCATTCGTCCTATTTAGCTCCAGCGGTAAAATTTTATCGCTTAATACCGAAGCCCAATATCTATTGGGTGTTACCAATGCTTCCTCACTATACGAGATTGCAATGACCTATGCTAACTCCTCTTTTGGATTTAAAACCACCTTCTTAGATTTAGAGTTTGGACGATTTAAATTTTTTGGGATTACGGTCGGGTATGAAAATGAAGAAGAAATCGGTATACGCCTCTATCAACTCCCCTCATTCAATATGGCGAAGCAAAAACCTCAAGGGCAATTAGTTAATATCTATACCCTCGTCGATTTATGTATTAGCTCCAACTCTATCGGTGGTTCTACCACCTATACCAAAGAGCTTGACCCTACCCTACCCGATATCAGACTCCATACTGACCTTTTTATCAAGCTTCTCAATAAAACCTATCAATCGTTTCACGATAATCACTCGATACTAACCCATCTCTTTTTTCGTGTGGGTGAACATGTTAAATTTGAAGGGGAGAAATACTCTTTATTTGCAGTCGAAGTGAGTGCACCGAACTTTAACCGCAAATACACTTCTGAATTAACCCATTTAGCGGAAGAAAATCACCTCTCAATCGATATTAAAGAGTCAAAAGTAACGATTAACATTCCAATGATTACCAAGTAAGCGGTTATAAAAACCACTTGCGTGCTAATACATAACCTGTGATAATTCCCACGCCCAATCCCACCATATAAGGGATAAGCTGAAGAGAATGGTTGTTTTGAAGTCCGAGAAAACCGAGAATTAAAAACGCATAGGGAAGCAAGCGATACATCGATACCCATGCCGCTCCGTTTTTAACCGTATTATGGACGATTTGCTGTTTTTGACGCGCTTTTTCCTCTTTAATCATCTGCTTAATATCGGTAATCTCTTCCTCACGCTCCTCTTCATACAAATCATAAGGATCCTCAAGCTCATCAATAACATCTTTACTATCATCGATTTCAGTATGTTCAACACGGCTTCGAATCATATTACGATAGGCATAAAGTGAGCCCATCGTAATAAGTGCACCAGAGAGAAGTGCCACCTCAAAACTAACAAATACCGCTTTTGAAATCAACCATAAAAGTAAAACACCTGCTTGTAAAGCTAAAATCAAAACAAGAGAATTTTTAATCTTCGTCATCGTCATCCACTTGTTTCCCCATATTGTATCGGGGATCTTTTGCTAACTTTTCAAACTCTTTGTATTGTTTGCTATAGGCTTTATAAACATTTAAAATAGCGGCGGCAATACCGATACCAACACCGACCCATAACAACCACGTTATCCCAGTGAGTTTTTTAAGACCTAAACCGATACCAACACCGATTAAAACAGCCACCACCATCGAAATACCGAGAGATAAAGACTCTGCCCCTTCGATGATTGGTTTAATACGGGGTTTGTGTTCTTCGTTTTCCATCTCATTCCTTTATTTGTAATTATTTATTATTAGCAATAATATTTTTAGTAATCTCTTTAAAAATTGGTAAATTATATCGAATCACATCTTCGATAATATGATCATCCGTACTATCATAATCGTGTGCTATATAATTACGAACGGCATTAATACCTTTTAAATCATTATTGGAAAAATGTTCTAAAACTGTAAATTCATTGTCGTCTTTAAGTTTTGAAAATTGTTCAGCAATTCGCACTAAGTTCATTCTAACTGCCGGCTTAATAATCTTATCTTCAATCGCTTGTGTAACTTTTACTTCATTTGATGAGAGTATAAAGTCAATATTTTCAATACATTCGATAATTTTTTCAAGCCTATTAATCGCACTAGACATAGATAATCTCTTTTAAAATCGCTTTATTCGCATCCGAAACAAAATCAACTTTTGCTTTAAATCTATTTTGCAATTCATTTCGTATTGTATCTATGCGCAAAAGTTTTGAAAAACCATCTTGGTATTTCATAGAAAATCGTTCATAATCCAAAGTGTATGCAATATCAATATCACTAAAATCGTTTTGTGTCTCTTTTGCAAAACTTCCAAACAGACCCAAAAGCAAAACACCCTCTTGTGCATACAACGGTTTGAGTTGTTTTAGTGTCAATAAAATATCATTCTTTGTAGACATCTAATCCCTCCATAATTTAAATTATAGCATGTAAAACTATCTGATTATAACTCTGAAAAAATCTTTTCCGCCGCTACAATCGTCTCTTCAATCATCGCATCAGTCGTAGCAGTAGAGATAAATCCTGTCTCAAACTGTGAACACGCAAAGTAAAACCCAGCATCGAGCATCGCCGCATGAAACTTGGCAAAGCGCGCCGTGTCGCTCTTCAATGCAGAGGCGAAATTGGTAACTTCTGTATCGCAAAAGAAAAATCCAAACATAGACCCTCTAACGTCGGTTTGCAGTCCGATATTATATTTGGCTGCTGCTTCCGCAAATCCACTCATCAAACGTTTTGCCCGCTCTTCGAGAACACTAAATACCCGTCCGTTTGTTTTAAGTTTACGAATTGATGCCAATCCTGCCGCCATCGCCACAGGGTTACCACTGAGAGTTCCTGCCTGATACACGCCCCCCTCAGGCGAAAGGTGAGCCATAATCTCACGACGTCCGCCGAATGCACCAACGGGCATACCGCCGCCGATAACTTTTCCGAGTGTTACCAAATCGGGTTTGGTTCCTGTGATGCTCTCTGCACCGTGTAGACATGCTCGAAAACCACTCATCACTTCATCAAAAATGAGAAGAGCACCATACTCATCACATACAACTCTTAGCTCTGCGAGAAAATCTTTGGTTGCGGGGACGAGACCCATATTTCCAGCAATCGGTTCGATAATGACACAGGCAATTCCCGGACTATCTTGGAAACATTTTTTGACGCTTTCAATGTTGTTGTATTCGGCTAGAAGCGTATGTTTAGTAAAGTCTGCTGGCACTCCCGGAGAACTCGGTGTTCCGAATGTCACGGCACCTGAACCCGCTTGAACTAGCAGTGCATCACTGTGACCGTGGTAGCATCCTGTGAATTTAACGATGTCATCACGTCCAGTGAATCCGCGAGCGAGACGGATGGCACTCATCACCGCTTCGGTTCCACTACTGACGAAACGGATTTTCTCGATGGAATCATAGATAGAGATAATAAGCTCCGCAAGTTCTGATTCCGCTTCAGTCGGCGCACCGAAACTAAGACCGTGTTTGACCGCTTCGATTACCGCATTTTCGATAGATTCATCACGATGTCCGAAAATCAACGGTCCCCAGCTCTGGACATAATCGACGTAACGATTTTCATCGATATCGACCAAATAACCGCCCTCTCCACGCGAAATAAAACGGGGAATCCCACCGACGCTTTTAAAGGCACGTACAGGGGAGTTTACACCGCCTGGGATAAGATTTTGGGCTTTTTCAAAGGCTGTAACAGAGTGTTCAATAGTCATACAATATTTTCCTTGCAAGTTAGTACACTATTATATCCTTAGCTCCATTAACCTCAAATAATACCATTTACGCTTGTTTGGCTATAATTCTCTAATACTTAACAAATCATTTGGATTTCATGCAACAACGAACTACTTCTTTTTCTATTTATGGATTGATTATTGCGCTACTCGTCCATTTGGTTGTTGTTTTGCTCATTTTAATAATTCCTGCCCCTCCTCTAGCACCAAAAGCAGATAAACCCGAAGAATCACGCTTTAAAGTTTCTCTTAAAGAACGATCAATAGTTTTAAAAAAGTCATTAGTCACAAACACTATCCCAAAAATTACCCAAGCACAACCAATCCCTCATGGAGAACAGTTAGAAATACCAACACCAACAAAGATGCAACCGCAAGTTGAATCTAAAATTGAACCCGCCAAACCATTATCTCAGCCACTGCCTCCACAAGCACTACCTGTTACACCCGAACCAAAAAAAGCGTTTGAGCGTCATGTTGCTAAAATAGTTGCCGATATTGATCGACAACCTCAACCAAAAAAAGAACAAGGCTTATACGATATTTTATCAAGACCTGATACGGTTAATAAGACATCTTCTTCTCCTACTGCAAAGTTAAATAACAACATTAAAAAACTTTACGGTAATAAATTTGAGGAACTTTCTGAAGCAGAACAACAATATATCGAAGATAATCTCGATGAGATTGGAGGCATCTATCAAAAAACTTTAAATCGCGTAGGTGATTCTAAAATTCCAGATGGTTATTATCTTAATAGTCAGAATCTAATCGAATTTTACCTATATCCCGATGGTAATATTTCAGAAATCCGATTTATAAAAAAGGGACAATCAGAATTAGTGGATAAGGTCACACAAATGGCAATTGAAACATCCTATCATAAATTTCCTCGTCCCCGACAAAAAACACTTATACGAGCTACAACTAAGTATTTTATGAACTAAACTAGCGTTTTAACAACCGCCAATGCCCCTTTGTATATCGGCTCATCGATAAATCCGAAACGCTCATCACTAAACCCGCTCATTCCTAGCGCAGCATGTTCTTCAAACAATCGGATAATTTCATAACATCTCTCTATCTCAGAAATAGTATGTCCAAATATATCATGGATCAATTCAACTTGATCAGGGGAGATACACCCTTTTGCATCAAATCCAATCATTTTTTCAAGTTCTAGCCAATGTCTGAGCCCTTCGCTATTTTTATAGTCTTGGTAGACAAAAGAGACGGCTTTTACTCCACATGCACGACTTGTAATCAAAAAGTGGGAAAGTATATATTGCAATGCCGGATTATCAGGAAGTAAAAGGGAGTGAGAAAGTCCCAAATCGGCAAAAAGGTCCAATATCCCTAAATAATATGCTTTTATACGAGGATGTATCGCCAGTGAAGATAATCCTAACCACGCCTCTTTGGTTTCAATAGAGAGATGAACTTCAATATTTTCATCAATCAATTCCAAAGCACGCTCTACATCAGCAACCGTCCTAATTTTAGGGATGCGTATCCCATCGGGCTTAAAAGGGTTTAAATAGGCTATCTCTTCACATCCCCCTTCATCCAAAGGATTGACACGGACGATAAGTTTCTTATCACATTGTGTATTGGATGAAAGGGCAAGTGCACATAACACCAGTGCATAGGGCTTTTGTTCGGCACTCACACCGTCTTCGAGATTAAGCATAATGCATTCGGCATTAATTGTAGGAATTTTAAGAAGATGTTTAAGATTATGGGTTGAGAGCATAAGGGCTGAACGCCATGAAAGAGAGTGATTTTGTAGACGTTCGGTAGGGATTGCCAACCCTTTTATTCCCTCTAAATCGTGAAATTTAAGTAAATCAATGAGACGGTTTTGGTGTTTGTGCAGCATGTTTAAATTCCTCACGATGAAGATAATAAAAAAGGGTTTGAATCTCCGTATCGGTAAGATAATAACGCGGCATACCAATAATTTTACTATTTACACGGGTATAAAATTGGGCAAAAGTAATTTTATTAATCGGTGTCCCTTCAAAGACTTTTTTTTCACCTTCTTCCTTGTAGGTGGCTATCTTTTTCCCCTCACCTAATTCCCCATGGCACATTTGACATCCAATACCGCGAGGATTATGGTAAAGATTTGCGGCATACTCTTCTTTGGTAATAAATGAGGTGGCACTATAGAGTTGAAGGGCAATCAACAAAACAAATACTACTTTCACGTAACCCCTTTAACCAACTGTTAGTTATTTATCGGTATCATACCCAAAAACAATTTTACGGTGACTAAATGCAATTATTAGATGGGAAAGCACTCGCACAAAAAATCGAGCAAAGAGTCTCAAGTGAAGCGAAAAAACTCAAACAAGAGACAGGGAGAGTCCCTGGATTAGCCGTTATACTCGTTGGTCATGATCCGGCGAGTCAAGCCTATGTCGGGATGAAGAAAAAAGCGTGTGACCGTGCAGGATTTTATTCCGTAACTCATGAAATGCCCGATGATATCTCCCAAGATGCCATCGTTAAAACCATCGAAATGATGAATACCAATCCAAACATTGATGGTATTTTGATTCAATTACCCCTCCCTAGCCACATCGATACCACTAAAATTCTCGAAGTAGTCGCACCGAATAAAGACGTTGATGGGTTTCACCCTTATAACGTAGGTCGCCTAGCAACTGGACTAGATGGCTTTGTTCCGTGTACACCACTAGGGGTTATGGAACTTTTAAGCGAATACAACATCGATCCAAAAGGGAAAAACTGCTGTGTTGTCGGTGCATCCAATATCGTCGGAAAACCGATGGCGGCACTCTTACTTAACGCTAATGCTACGGTTGAAATTTGTCATATTTTCACCGATGATTTGAAAAAACACACCCTTGCAGCCGACATTATCCTCGTCGGTGCCGGTGTTATTAATCTCATTAAAGAAGATATGGTGCACCCCGATGCTATCGTTATTGATATCGGAATCAACCGCGCTCCGGATGGTCGTCTAGTAGGAGATGTCGATTTTGATGCCGTTGCACCAAAAACCTCTTATATTACACCAGTGCCTGGGGGAGTTGGACCGATGACTATCGCTATGCTCCTCTCTAATACCCTTAAAGCTGCACAAAACAATACAAAAGAGAACTAAATGAAGAAAAAAATATTTAACGCTGCCCATAGTGCTTACAAATTTTCAAATACATGGACAGGGACAGTCATTATTGTATTGTTTGTGATCTTTTTCGTAGCACAAGCATTTAAAATCCCGAGTGGATCGATGAAAGATTCTTTGCTAGTGGGAGATCACCTATTTGCCAAAAAATTTGCTTATGGTATTTCAACACCCCATATCCCGTTTCTCGAAATCCCTCTAATACCAGGCACTGATGGTCATATACTAGATGGAGACGCTCCTAAGCGCGGTGATATCGTTATTTTTCGCTATCCAAATGATACTAAAATGCATTACGTCAAACGCTGTGTCGGTTTACCGGGTGATGAGCTTTTTGTCATGGATAAAATTCTCTATATCCATCCACATGAAGGGGATGAATACGCCAAAAAAGCATTTGCAGGATATGAATTGGTAAATGTTGATGGTAAACTTTGGGTCAAAGATCCTTATACTAAAGAGCATGAGGGTATTCACCATGATGATCATATCGTCGATAACGGTGTATTTCCGATAGAAATTTTCAATTTTGGTCCTATCCAAGTACCTGAAAATGAATATTTTATGATGGGTGATAATCGTGACCACTCTAATGATAGCCGTTTTTGGGGAGCTGTACCATATGGGTTAATCGAAGGGACACCATGGTTTGTCTATTTCAGTATCGATGATGATTATAAAGTCCGCTGGGATCGTATTGGAAAAACACCGCATGATTTGGAACAAGGTGGCATTTTAAAACGTGCACAAGAAAAACGGATGATTGAAGACGCAAACAGTAATGAACTTAACTGATTTTTCACCTATCATCGCTTCAATCCTAGCATTACTCATTGCTATTATCGGGCATGAAATTATGCACGGTTGGGTCGCATACAAATACGGAGATTCTACCGCTAAAAGCATGGGGAGACTTAGTCTTAATCCACTGGTTCACATTGACCCTTTTGGCTCTATTCTCGTCCCTTTAATGACCTATTTTATCCCTGTACTTTTAGGAGCTTCAAGCGGATTTTTATTCGGATGGGCAAAACCGGTTCCGGTCAATATGCAAACCGTTCTCCGTAACGGCGGTTATAACGCGGCAATACAAGTAAGTTTAGCGGGGATCGTCTACAACCTTTTTTCGGCGACACTATTTTCTGTCATACTCACTTCACTATACACTCCAGAAACAAGAGATAGCTTTTTGATTCTTCTCATATTGTCATTAGTACAAATCAATGTCATCCTTGCTGTATTAAATCTTTTGCCGATTCCGGGATTTGACGGTGCTCATTTTGTAGGCTATCTTGCCCTAAAATTCAAACTCTATAAAGTCGCTCAATTTTTCGCTAAAGCCGAACCTTATGGAATGATTGTTATTATCATCATTTTAATGACGCCGCTCAAAATACCTCTTATATTTTGGCCGACACAAATGCTATTGCAACTACTACTAAGTTAAGGAAAAAAATGAAATTTTACGTCGCAACCGATCATGCCGGAATCGATATGAAAAACTTTACTGTTGAGCTTTTACGCTCTAAAGGACACGAAGTCATTGATTTAGGACCGTTTGATAAAGAGCGGGTTGATTATCCCGATTATGCCGTAAAAGTGTGTGAAAATGTCCTCGCCGATAGCGTATCTCACGGTATTTTGATCTGTGGATCAGGAATCGGTATGTCAATGGCAGCTAACCGTCATCACGGTATCCGTGCTGCACTCTGCCACGATGCTTATACGGCTACGGTAGCTCGCGGACACAATGATGCCAATGTGTTATGTTTCGGAGAGCGTATCGTGGGTCAAGGGGTAGCTGAATCGATTGTAGATGCATGGATAGCAGGAAAGTTTGAAGGTGGTCGTCATTGCGGCCGTGTCGATAAAATCGAAGCTATAAAAGGGTAAATAATGTTTCTAGAGTGGTCACTTCTTACGATTGTTACGTTAGGTGCACTGTTTTTCTTAGTGAAAATGTTCTATTTTCGCAGTATTACCGTCAAAGAACAACGTTCCAGTGAAATGATGAAACTGACCCTTAAAGAGGCAGAAATTTTGATTCGAAAATACCAAATACAGCTTCAACGAGCACTAGGAAATGTTGATATTCTTAGTGAAGAGTTGAACAATCTCCGTAATGAAGTCAAAATGCTCAAACAACGCAACTCTAAACATCGTATTGATACCGATCGTCTCCAAAGTAAAATTAGAGAGCTTGAAGGTCGTATCGATGCACTTATTTAACCAAAAAGGATTTGTGTGAATCTCTCCCAAGAACAAATAAATTTTCTTAATCACTCCATTCGAGATATTCCCGATTTTCCAAAACCGGGTATTATTTTTAAAGACATAACCACCCTCCTCTCGAACAAAGATGCCTATGCACTTTTGATGAATCATTTATATGAAAAATACAGCAGTTACAATCTCACACATATTGCAGGAATCGATGCTCGCGGGTTTATTTTTGGTGCTGCATTGGCTCAAATGCTCGGAATCGGTTTTGTCCCTATCCGTAAAAAAGGGAAGCTTCCCTATACTACCGTATCGGAAAAATACTCTCTCGAATACGGTGTCGATGAAGTAGAAATTCATATCGATGCCTTTACACAAGTAGAACATCCCAAAGTCCTCCTTATCGATGATCTCATCGCTACTGGTGGGACAGCATATGCGGCAGCCAATCTTATCAACAAAGTGGGAGCGGAGTGTGTCGAAGCATGCTTTATTATGGGGCTCACCTTTTTAGACGGCCAATCAAAATTAAAGACATTAACCAATGTCTACACTGTTATCGGAGTCGATTAATGTATATCCCATCCCCTTCTAAATTCGATCCGGTTGACGGACATTTTGGCATTTTTGGAGGACGTTACGTCCCTGAAACCCTTATGCCTGCCCTTTTAGAACTCGAAGCCGCTTACAAAGAAATTCGTTTTGATGAAACTTTTTGGAGCGAGGTAGACGGGTATTTGACTGATTACGTCGGTCGTCCGAGTCCTCTCTATTTTGCCGCCAATCTCTCCGAAGAGTTAGGGGCTAAAATTTACCTCAAACGCGAAGATCTCAACCATACCGGTGCTCATAAAGTTAACAACGTTATCGCCCAAGGATTAATGGCAAAACGTTTGGGTAAGAAAAAAGTAATCGCCGAAACGGGAGCTGGTCAACACGGTGTCGCGACGGCTACCATCGCCGCACTGCTTGGACTTGAATGCGAAATCTTTATGGGTGCCAAAGACGTAGCACGCCAAGAACTCAACGTCTTTCGTATGAAACTCCTCGGAGCGAAAGTTCACGCGGTAGAGAGTGGGTCTAAAACACTCAAAGATGCGATGAATGATGCGATTCGCCACTGGGTCACCCATGCACGCGATACGTTTTACATTATCGGTACCGTTGCAGGTCCTCACCCTTATCCAATGATGGTACGCGATTTTCAAGCGATTATCGGGTGTGAAGCGCGTGCTCAGATTTTGGAAAAAGAGAACCGTCTCCCCGATTACGTCATCGCCTGTATCGGCGGAGGGAGCAATGCCATCGGAACATTCCAACACTTCCTTGAAGACAAAGAGGTTCGCTGTATCGGAATTGAAGCAGGAGGATTGGGAGTTGAAACCGACAAGCACGGTTGTTCTCTCCTAAAAGGACGTCCAGGAGTATTGCACGGTCAAATGAGCTACCTTCTCCAAGACGACGACGGTCAAATCCTCGAAGCCCACTCCATCTCAGCAGGGTTGGATTATCCGGGGATTGGACCGGAACACGCTTTTCACAAAGATAACGATAATGTCGGGTATGACAATATTACCGACCAAGAAGCGTTGGATGCTTTCGTATGGCTATCTCGTGCTGAGGGTATTATTCCCGCTTTTGAATCGGCACATGCCGTCGCTTATCTCAAAAAGATGACCGATATCAAAGAAAAACTCATTATCGTCAACCTCTCCGGTCGCGGAGACAAAGATATGATGCAGGCAAAACAAATTTTAAATTTCGATAATTAAGGCTATCTGTGGAGCAACTGTTAATAGGATGGCTTAGAGAATACGGCTACATCGTCCTCTTTTTTTGGAGTATTTTAGAGGGAGAAATGGGGCTAATTATGGCCGGTATCTTCTCACACATGGGAGATATGTCTCTACCTGTCTCGATAGTAGTCGGTGGATTCGGCGGTTTTATCGGTGACCAAATTTATTTTTACATTGGTCGTTTTAACAAACGTTATATTCATAATAAACTCCGTTCTCAACGCCGTAAATTTGCGATTGCTCACCTATTACTTAAAAAATACGGTTGGCCGGTCATCTTTGTTCAACGTTATATGTACGGAATGCGTACCGTTATCCCTATGGCTATAGGTCTTACGCAATATTCAAGCCGCCAATTTGCCATAATTAACTTTATTAGTGCCATTTTTTGGGCAAGTATTACGATTATTCCTGCCTATTTCTATGGTGAAGAGATTTTAAATATCCTCAAATGGGTTAAAGGTCATTGGTTTTTTGCCATTCCTATGATTGGATTAATTGTTTGGGGAATCATTTACAATATGAATCGACTCGAAAAAAACCTTTTGGAGAAACGCCGTGAACGTCAAACTGTATAATAAACCTCTAGAGCAAATTGATGCTGAACTAACGTTGGAGTTTGTCAGTGCTAAAACCCTTGAAACCCATCCGCATTATGCACTTTTAACCCAAGCGGGGTTTAAAGGGGAGCAAGAACAAATCACTCCTTTGCATGAACACCGTTTGCTTATCTGCGGTATCGATAACACTCTGAGTGATGAGTTTTATCGCTCTGCAATGGCAACAGCTGTTAAAGCGGCGATGAACTACACATACACCTCACTCAAATGTGCCCAATATACTTCTGAGCGTTTTTCTGCATTGATAGAGGGGGCAGTGCTTGGTAGCTACAAATTTGAGCACTACAAATCCGAATCCAAACCTTCCAAACTAAGTGATATCATTTTTTCGAATGAAAACAGTGACGGAATATCCAACGAAATTGATTTGTTAGAAGCGACACTGAACCAAACGCTCATCATTGCTAAAGCAACCAATTTTGTCCGCACCTTGGTCAACCAGACTCCCTACGATATGACCCCGCAAATGATGGCGGTTACAGCAGACCAATTAGCCGGTAGTAATCACCTCGAATGCACTATCCTCGATGTCAACGGACTTGAGGAAGAGAAAATGAACGCGATGCTTGCCGTCGGTCGTGCTTCACATAACCCTCCTCGGCTCATTCACCTCGCGTACAAACCTAAAAATCCTCGCAAAGTAATCACTCTAGTGGGCAAAGGGCTCACCTATGACAGTGGCGGACTCAGTCTCAAAGCGGCAGCTTCCATGGTGACGATGAAAATGGATAAAGCGGGAGCGTGCGCCGTGATGGGAATCATCAAAGCGGTGAGCGAGCTAAAACTCGACATCGAAATACACGCGTTTGTCGGAGCGGTCGAGAATATGATCGGCGGAAACGCTTACAAACCTGATGATGTTCTGGTAGCCAAAAACGGTAAAACCATCGAAGTACGCAACACCGATGCTGAAGGTCGCCTCGTCCTCGCAGATGTTCTTGGCTACGCACAAGAGAACGTCAAAGCCGATTATATCTTCGACTACGCAACCCTCACAGGTGCGTGTATGGTCGCTCTAGGGCCTTATACGACAGGGATTATGGGACACAACGAAGCTCTCAAACAAGAGTGGCTCAACGCGGCAGAGCAAAGCGGTGAATACTGTGGAAACCTCCCGTTTAACCGCCACCTCAAAAAACTGATTAAAAGCGACCTCGCCGATGTATGCAACGTCTCTAGCAAACCCTACGGCGGAGCGATCACAGCCACCCTCTTCCTCGATAACTTCATCGATGAGGATATGAAACAAAAATGGGTACACTTCGACATCGCAGGTTCTGCCTATACCGAAAGCGCATGGGATGTTCACACCTACGGCGGAACGGGTGCGGGAGTGCGTATGAGTCTCAACTGGCTTATGGAACACTGCAAATAAATCTTCGTTCGTGGTGAGCTCAAGGAAACATCGCTTCGCGAGGGGTACCCTTGTTTTGTCGAACCATGAACTTTTTACCCTTCGAACGGATATAGAACACCTTAGCTCTCCCCTCAGTCACCACTCAACAACTCTGTATTATAATTGCGCCAATACTTTACGCATCGAAACACTATTAAGGATATATACAATGGGCTTATCAATCGGACTTGTCGGACTACCAAACGTCGGAAAATCAACTACTTTTAACGCACTCACTAAAGCACAAAACGCCGAAGCGGCAAACTACCCGTTCTGTACCATCGAACCGAACAAAGCTACCGTACCCGTACCGGACAAACGTCTCGATGCATTGGCTAAAATCGTTAATCCTGAACGTATTCAATACTCAACTCTCGATTTCGTCGATATCGCAGGTCTAGTAAAAGGTGCGAGTAAAGGGGAAGGATTGGGAAATAAGTTTCTCTCCAACATCCGTGAAACCGAAGTAATCCTCCAAATTGTCCGTTGTTTCGAAGATGATAATATCGTTCATACCGAAGGTCGTATCGATCCACTGCTCGATGTCGAAATCATCGAAAACGAGCTTATTTTTGCCGATATCGAAGTGCTGACTAACCGCATCGAACGTCTCAAAAAACAGGCAAAAAATGAGAAAGATGCCGTAGTGATGATGGCGTTCGCCGAAGAGTTGGCGGAGTTTTTAGCGGAAGGAAATCTTGCTCGTAACTTCCCAAAAGCCGATTCAGAAATGTATGAAAAGCTGATAAGTGAAACGCGACTTTTGAGTGCAAAAGAGATTATGTACGGTGCGAATGTTGATGAAGATGGTCTAACTGATGATAACGAATATGTTCAACGTCTCCGTGAACACGCCGCAAAACACGGATGTGAAGTAATCAAACTCTGTGCAAAAATCGAAGAAGAGCTTGTTGGTATGGAAGATGATGAGCGTGATGAATTTCTACGCGATATGGGTGTCGAAGAATCAGGATTAGAGCAAATCATCCGTAAAGGGTTTGATAAGCTCGGACTCATGAGCTACTTTACAGCAGGCGTTAAAGAGGTTCGCGCGTGGACAATCCGTAAAAACACTACCGCACCAAAAGCGGCTGCCGTCATCCATAATGATTTTGAAAAAGGGTTTATCCGTGCGGAAGTAATCGGGTATGATGATTACGTTACCTGCGGTGGTGAAAACAAATCTAAAGAAGCCGGAAAAATGAGATTAGAAGGAAAAGAGTATATTGTTGCTGATGGTGATATAATGCATTTTAGATTTAATGTTTAACCCTGTTTTAGGGTTTACATCTCAAATATCAATTCAATTTTAAAATACTCTTCATCTTGTGTGATAGTGTATGAAAACCCTATTTCATAGCTTAATCGTTTTAATATTTTTTCTCCTATTTTGGAGCTAAATAAGTATTTCTCATCTCCTATATGATTGCCTATCCAAATCTTTCTTTCTAATGAATTACACCCAATTTCAACTGTACTGTACTCTTTTGCATAAGTAATAGCATTCTCCAATAAAGCACTTAAAACTTTAGAGAGCAACTGTTCTGAAACAAAAAGTGTAAAAGTTTCAATAGGAAGTTTTAATAAAAGTCCTTTTCGTTGAATTAAAATTGCCATCTTATTTTGAAGTACATTAAGTATTTGGTTAATTCCAATATTCTTTTTTTCTTCAAAATCTGAACTTTCAAGAAAAAGAATATTTTTAAGCTCTTTAGTCAATCTTTCTATATCGTGACCTAAATCAGTAATAAATTTATGCTTCTCATAATGATCACTATTTTCATAGACATCTAATCTTGATCTCATAAGCGCCAAAGGTGTTTTAAGTTCATGAGCAGCTTCTTTAAATAATTCTGCTTCTTTTTGACGATATCCTTCTAATCGTCTTACCAATGCATCAAAAGCTGTTGAAACCTCTTTAATTTCAGAAGAAGCATCATTTAAAATCAAATCAAGTGGGCTTTCCCGTTTCCATTCTCGTGTTTTTATTGCTAATAATTCTAAGGGTTTCATATAAAAATCAAGTGTAAAAATAATAATAAATAAAATAATGAGTAATGAAACAATATAACGAATAAGTAATTTTTGGCTGTATTTAAAGGAGGCTTTATCAATTTTTTGATGATCGCTGATAGCATTAAGATAATAATTATTGGAAAGTTTTATAGATGAAGTAATTAGCTTATCATTAGTCCTATATGGATTGATGGAAATAACAAATCGCAGTGAATTCACTTCAGAATCACTTAAAATCATTAAGTTATGAGGAATCGTATAGAGGAAATTTACATTACTGGATGGTATTAAAGCAGTAGTTATGTATTCATCATTACTTTCAATAAGAAGGTGTGTCAGTACACGTTCTACCTCTTCTTCTTTTTGAGTGTAAATCGTTTTTACAGCAATCAAAAGGTTAATACTAAATGCTATTACGAGCCCTATGGAGAAAATTAGAGTAATTTTAAACTTCAACGATGTAGCCCATTTAAATCGCAATTAAATATCCTCGTGTTTTTATGGTTTTAATAATACCGTGATTGAGCTTACGACGTATGCGTCCGATCAGTTCATCAATCGCATTGGAGGTGATATTTTGAGGATTATCATATAGAGCATCTAAAATTTCTTCACGAGAAGCAATATTTCCCCGCTCCAAAAGATAAAAAAATAATTTTTGCTCATTACTGCTCAGGAGAATTTCATCCCCGGCTTTTTTGATTGTTTTGGAATGTGTATCAATTTCAATATCTTCAAAGTTTTTTACTTTTGGTACATAACGACGCGACAAGGCACTCAAACGGGCTCGCAATTCTTTAATATCGAACGGTTTTTCCAGATAGTCATCAGCCCCATATTCAAGCCCTTGAACTTTTTCATCGATAGTTCCTAATGCACTAAGGATTAATATACCCATTGAAGAGTTTTTATATCTAGCGTAAGTGATTAATTCTCTTACACGATCTTTTCCATGGAATGTACGGTCTACAAGAAAAATTTGATACGAGTATGCATCCAGATACGTTTTAGCATCGTTTACATCACTGACGGTATCAATAATCCACTCTTCATTTTGCAAAGAAAGTTTTAATAATTCAAGGAGCTCAGGCTCGTCATCAGCAATGAGTATGCGCATCTACAACTCTTTCACTCCCGTCATGAATATCTTAATGGTTTTATCTTTCAATTCCCTTTTAATAGCTGCTGACAAAACTATCGCCTCGGTTTCATGCAGAAAAAGACGAAACAGTCCAAAATCTCGTCTTGCACTGACTTGTTCTTCGGCGCTTATTAAAAAAGCTCCTGCGCTGTAGCGTTTGGAAGGGAAAAAGTAGAAATCATCATATCCTTCTTCCAATAATAAATCAACCAATATATCTTTATTGGCAACTTCAAAGTAAATATCCATACTTGTTATGCTCATCATTTACCCTTTTTGTAAATCATTTTAAACGCAGGCGGCAAAATGAGAAGCGTTAAGATTGTCGATGTCACTAATCCTCCCAATACAACTATCGCCAGCGGTTTTTGGATTTCACTCCCGACTCCTGAAGCAAATAGCAATGGTAAAAGACCCAAAGCGGCAATAAAGGCTGTCATAAGAACTGGTCTAAGCCTTCTACGTGCCCCTTCAGTAACCGCATCATCAATTGAATAGCCATTTCCTAAAAGGGTATTAAAATAGCTCACCATTACAACTCCGTTAAGTACCGCAATTCCAAATAGTGCGATAAATCCGACGGATGCCGGAACAGAAAGATATTCACCGCTAAAATACAGTGAAATAATACCACCGGTCACTGCAAACGGAATGTTGAGTAAAATAAGAGCAGTGGCGCTCACAGAACGGAACGTAAAGAAAAGAATCAGGAAAATGATTCCGATACTGATGGGGATAACCGTCATCAACTTAGCGGCAGCACGTTGCTGATTTTCAAATTGTCCGCCATACACGATGGTGTATCCTTTAGGAAGTTTGATATTAGCATCAATTTTTTGTTTGGCTTCCTCTACAAAGCCAACCAAATCCCGTCCCTCAACATTGGCACGAACCGTACTGTATCGTTTCCCGTTTTCACGATCGACTTTCAAAGCCCCTTCACTGGTTTCAATTTGAGCGACACTGGAAATAGGAACTGAAAACCCGTCACTTAACGGAAGCTCCAACGATTTGAAAAGTTCCATATCTTGAGAGACTTCACTGTCGAGCCGCATCAAGACGGGAATTCTTGCATTATCGACCGAAAGCTCATCAATCGTAACCCCTTCCAAGGCCGTTTTTAGAAAAAGTTCAAGTTCAGCCGTATCCACACCGGTCTTGGCCGATTCCGTTCGGTTAGGTTTTACACTAAGGTAATTCACCCCTTCGTTAAGCGTTGTAAACACTTCGGACGACCCTTTTATTTCGCCAAGCGTATCGGCAATATTTTGACTGAGTTCATTCAGCTTATCAATATCACTTCCATAAATCTTGATTGCCAAATCACCCCGAGAACCTGTGAGCATTTCCGATATCCGCATTTCAATCGGTTGGGTAAAGCTAAAACTTATACCTGGAAATATTTTAAGCGACTCGTGAATTTTACTTTTGATCTCTTCTTTATTCTTCGCTTTCCATTCTTTTTGCGGTTTTAGCGTAATAAAGGTATCCGTTTGATTTAGCCCCATAGGGTCAAGTCCTAGTTCATCGGATCCGGTTCTAGCCACGATCGTTTTGATTTCCGAAACATGCTCAATTAACGTACGCTGTATGGCGAGATTGAGTTCTTTCGATTTTTCAAGCGAAATAGAAGGAGGGGTTTCAATCCCTAAAATGATATCTCCCTCATCCAAAGTCGGCATGAAGCTTTTCCCTACAAAGGCAAACAGGGTAAAGCTGATAATCAAAAAGGTTATAGCACCCGTAAAAAGAACTTTTGTACGGGTCAATGCAAATTTGAGCATCGGTTCATAAAGACGTGCAAAAAATTTACCGATAAACGTATCTTCATGAGGAGTACTCTTTAAAATCAAAGAACTCACAACCGGAATAAGTGTTAATGACAGAAGAAGTGAACCAAAAAGGGCAAAAATGATCGTCATCGCTACAGGAGCAAATAATTTTCCTTCCAATCCCTCCAATGTTAGTAGCGGTAAAAAGACGACACCAATGATCAAAATACCGCTGAATACTGCTGTGCTTACCTCTTTTGTTGCTCGATAAACTTGATGTAATTTTGGAAGAGATGTATCATTTTCACTTAGTTTGGCAAACGCATTTTCAACGACTACGACAGCAGAATCAACTAGCATACCGATTGCTATAGCCAATCCTCCCAAGCTCATCAAATTCGCACTCAAGCCAAAATATTTCATCATTAAAAAAGCAATCGCGATTGAAAATGGCAAAATAACACTGACGGCGATTGCTGCACGGACATCTCCCAAAAAGACCATTAGCAGAACAATAACCAATACGATAGCTTCCACTAATGCTTTAGAAACCGTACCCACTGCCTTCTCGATCAGATTACTTCGGTCATAAAAAGGGACAATGCTCACACCTGCGGGAAGCATCGGTTTCAGTTGATCGAGCCTTTCTTTGATCTGTGAAATTGTTTCTTGGGCATTTGCCCCTTTAAGCGTCAGAACCAAACCTTCAGTTGCTTCTCCGACACCGTCTTTGGTGACAAATCCCAATCGCGTTCTTGAGTCATCTCGAACTTCACAAAAATCACCTACACGAATCGGTCCGTTGTGTGAATGGATTGTGATATTGGCTATTTCACTTGCATCTTTGACTCCACTTTGAACTTTAACCAAATAACTCTCTTCGTTTGCATCGACCCGTCCAGCACCATCGTTTTTCAGATTTTTTTCCAAAGTATCTTGCAATGTGCTCAGAGGTATCCCCAGATTACGCATTGCCGTATAATCAGGCTGAACCACAATAGCCCGTGCTTCTCCGCCAAGAGAATTAACATCCGCCACCCCTTTTGCACCGCGTAATGCTGGACGAATGACAAAATCGAGCAATTCGCGTTTCTCTTTTGGGCTTATATTTCCTTCAATCGTAAACATAAATGCTTCGCCCAACGGTGTGGTAATAGGTGCCATACCCCCTTCTACCCCCTTTGGAAGTGTTGGCAAAAGTGATGCAAGTTTTTCAGAAACTTGATTACGTGAGCGATAAATATCGGTACCGTCATTAAAATCAATCGTTATATCTGCAATCGCATATTTTGACGTACTCTTGAGAAGCTTCTCATTTTCCAATCCCAACAATTCAGCTTCTAACGGTTTAACAACACGGTTTTCGACCTCTTCAGGGGTCATACCGGGTGCTTTCAAAATAATTTTCACCTGAGTCGATGAAATATCCGGAAAAGCGTCAATCGGTATTTTATAAAACGAATAGACCCCATACCCGAATAGGGCTAGGGAGAGGAGAATGACAATGAGCCGTTGTTTGAGAGAAAATTCAATAATAGCGTTCAGCATTATTCAAATCCCAATCCGCTCAAAGAACCTTTTAGGGTAATTATCCCATCACTCGCAACTTTTGATGTCACGTTCAGTCCCTCAGGTTTAACCGCTACATAATCTTTATAAATCTTTTGAATCTGAATGGTTTGAGGTTTAAATCCCGTTGCCGTTTGTATAAAGCAGATATCATTTTTTTTGTATTTTGTGACCGAAGAGCGTGGAATCAATATCCATTTATCGGTTTGCATTGAAGTAATATAAAATTCACCCGAAGTCCCTGCACGGTTATTATTATTTGTACTTAGTACAGCAATGGCAGTTCCTGAATTGCTCATATCATCAACAGCCGACGATACTGCTGTAATTTTTCCGGCTTCTACACCTGTTTTATCCATCACCAACGTACCTTTATGAATACTTCCAATCATTTTTGGAGGGATTTTGATAAATGCACTGAGTGCATTTGCACTGGCAATTTTCAGATAAGGGACAAACGGTTCAATCTTTTCTCCGGATTTGAGAGGAGCATGAGCCAATATTCCGCTTTGACGGGCTCTGATGGTAAACATCATCCCGTTTTTCGGTTTAATATCTGCACCTGAGAAAATAAATCGGTTTTCTATCTCGGTTACTTTGGACTTCAGACTCAAAACTTCAATGCTGCTTTTTTGCGATTCACGCAAAGATATCACTCCGTCCTTGTACAGAGCATCATCTTTTTTTACATACTCTTGAGCCAATTTAAGGCGATTTCGAAGATCATTGAGTTCATAGCTGCTTGAGAGCAATTCTGAAGAGGCAATGGTACAAATGACTTCCCCTTTTTTGACGGTATCACCAGTTTGTTTCATCAGCTCTGCTACTGTAGCTTCACCACTTAGCGTATAACTTCTTGCACCCTTGTCGCTGTAATCAAATGTTCCAATAAACGGGCCCATGGCTTCAGACTTGATCATTCGTACCTGTTCTACTGCGATGCCCATTTTTTTCATCTGTACTTCGTTCATTGTGATTTGTGCCATTAACGCCGTAGCGCTTAACAGAATTAATAAACTTTTTTTCATTACCAGATCCCCCCAATTTTTTCTTCGATTGCAGACATTTCTTCAATGTAGTTTTGTTTGACTTGAAGCGTGCGTAAGCGTGCATCATAGTAAGCGTTTTTGGAAGCGAGATATTCAAATTGGCCTATTACGCCCCCTTCATACCCTTTTTGCGCTATTGTAAAGAGAGTTTCATAACTCTTTTCATTTTCGCTCAAAACTTTAATTCTTTCTTCACGTTCTTGTAAATGTTCCACCAATCCACGAACACTGATGTGAAGTTTTTGTTTGTTTACTTCTTGCGAATGGGCTAAAGCACTTCGTTCACTCATCAATGCGGCAATTTTATTCTCATTTTTACTGCTGAGTGTCAGTGGAACGGTAAGACGAAAATCTAGACTGTTTTGTGTAGGTTCTTGTGTCATCCCAACCCCAAGTGAGACGGATTCGATTGTAGAGTGGCGCAACGTGGAAATCTGGGCATCTATCGCTTCAATCCGAACATTCAATGATTTCAACAACGGTGCATTGTTAATGCGTTCCTCCAATGTAGCTGTTTTAATAAATTCAAAATTCATATCATCGACGATAACATTTTCCTGCGACATAACCGATTCTTTTAGATAGTGCTGTGCATGTTCAGCTTCCATCATTACCAATGCTACTTCTTGAAGTGTATTTTTGTATTCGCTTTCCAAACGCAAAAGTTCCATCTGCGACAATCGCCCTCCTTTGAACTTCTTTTCTCCTATTTGGTAAGCTTTATAAGAAAAATCACGTTTTTGCGACATAACCGCATTTCTTTCCTGTTCGAGTTGATACATCAACCAAAAACGTTTCAATGCTACTTGTATCAGCCCTTTTTGAATCGACATCTCAGATTCGGTCCCTTTTTTTTGGAGTTCAAATTCATACGCTTGTGCTGATTTAAGGGATGGCATTTTCATCGTATAATCAACCATCATCCCATACTGCTGACCACTGTCAGCAGGTGTATTCGCATGTATTTTTCGCCCGGATGTTTCGATACTCAAAGCTTCCCCTGCTAAAGCGGAAGCCTTTTCAAAACCGATCGCATTTAAATGTCCGTGAGATTGGATGAGTTCTCCAGAAGCTGTATAAGCTTGTTCTGAAAGGTCATTAAAACTTATTGCATACCCTAAAAACGGTATTAAAATAACACTATATCCCCATGACATTTTCATTGTATTGGTTCCATTTTTAAAATCAATCCGTTAGCAGGATCCACATAAAGTTTGATATCTTTTGCAGTGACATCCGTAGCGTAGACTTGATACACCAATTCAGAAGCAATGTCTCGAAGTTTGATACTGCGGACACCATAGCCTTCATTTGAAAGATGCTTGCGGATATCCTCTTCATTCATAGGTGCCATTGATTTATAATACTGGTGTTCTTTCATGCTTTTAACTAAATGGTTTCTGTGATTTCCAAAAGCATATTTCATATGTTCTTGTGTCGGAATAGTGACCGATGAACCCATTGTTCCATAAAGAGATAAGGAAAGACATGTCAAATAGATAAAAATAATACGTTTCACTATTTATCCTTTTATAAAATATAATCGGGATTTTATAGATTCAACATGAGAAAATCATGAGAAGCTTATAATAGCTTCATACACAGTTGGAAGGAAAAGAGTATATTGTTGCTGATGGTGATATAATGCATTTTAGATTTAATGTTTAATTTGGGGGAAAATCATGGAATACTCATTCAAGTATGTTGGACCTAAGCCTCTTATCTCTAAAACAGGTATTGATTTCGATCAAAACAAAGAGGATAAGTTTGTTTTCATGAGTATCGTTGCAGAGCTTATCCAAGCACTGGATCACGAATATATTACCGACAAAAACTATGTCTGTAATACAGGGGATAGACCTTTAAACTCTGATGCAATTCTTGGACTTATACGCAAATATAATCCAAATCTTACTTTAGAAATAGAAGAGCGCAAAAAATTGACTGAAAAAGCGATTACTGATGAGCTTGATCGGGCAAATCATAACAAATTATTATGTGCCGAAGAGTGCCAAATATTGGTAAAAAATATAGAACTAATGCGTTCGTATAATATCCAACGCTCTATCAACAAAAGTATCTATTACAGTGGAATCAATATTTTGGCTGAGATTATTAAGCGGGGGCATATTGATACAATCATCTCACCGATGTTTTTAAAATTCAACCATGTATTTCACTCTGTTCAAGGAGTTTTAGTAAAACTTCATCCCCCTATCGACAGTACTATCGATATTTATGAAGATAGTGGACATCTTAAAACAAAATTTACGATTCTTCACAAAGTGTAGCAATCGTTTCACCGAATCGTACACTCTCCCCTACTGTAACATGAGAGGTTAGCATCCCCGATTCGGCCAATAAAATAATAGTTGACCCCATCATAAAACATCCAAAATCATCCCCTTTTGAGAGATGCAGGTTTTCATACTCGTAAACTCCCCCCATAGAACTACTATTGGTATTAATGAGAGGTTCAAAACTCACAACCATCTTACCAACATTTAATGCCCCGACCAATACAAGATAAAATAATTTACCGTTAGTGCTAATACACTCCAAAACAACCCGCTCATTTTCGATAAATAGATCAACTTTACGTTTGAGTGTCGGAATGTTTACGGGATAGAGTTTACCCGCTATATGGATTGCTTTAGTCACTTGCATATCGAGGGGAATATGATAACGATGATAATCACGCGGTGAAAGATAAAAATTGATATAATCACCATTGATTAGGCGATCTTTATTGCTTTGCGAGATATGCTCCCCTAAAAAACCATTAACATCATAACTCATCCCTTTGATTTGCAATGCACGTGTTTGCTCAATCCGTCCTGCTTCTGTAATTAATGAATCACACGGGCTAATCATCGCATTAGGGTTTCGATCAAATCGACGTGGCTCATTTAAATGACGCGTAAAAAGGGCATTTAACGTCTCATAACTCTCCGTTGATTTAAAATCAGACATATCCAGCCCCATCATGGAGACGTATGTTTTGTTAATAAATTTTTGAAATGCGGAAGAGTGTTTTTTGGAGGCAAACTTTCCAAAGGCTTGAGATAGTGTTGATGTAAAATGTTGTTGCACGGTTACTCCTGATGTTCATCGGTTTGAATTTCACGTTTAGCGATCTCTTCGATCAATACGGTGGCATAACACCCTTTTGGAAGGGTAAAATGGAGCTCAAACCACGCTTCATTCTCTTTGTACTCCCCCTCAACCTCTTCGGGATAAATCCAGCCATAACGTCGTGCACCATCGATTCCGCTTGTGATAGTATCAAACTCTGATTCAATACTTTGAGCCAGTCCTTGTGCTCTCGTAGCACGTTTACCGCTTAATAATCCACTTATCGAAATATCATGCTTCTCGAAACGAGCCACCTCTTCCTCACTCTCATAATGAAACAATTTTCCATAAGGATAATGCATCATGACATCACCGTGAATAAGCTTCAGCGGGTGTTTTTGAGCTTTCATAGATACTAGCTCTTCCTCAGGAAGATTAACAATCGATGAAAGCTCTTTCGGGGTAAACTCTTCGAGTAGTTTCGAAATTTGTATCCGTTTTCCAAGCCATGAATTAAAAAGATAGCTTTGATATGAATTAATATAAAACTGATGAAGCTTTCTATTTTTTTCTTTGAGGGTTCCTGCTAAAATAGCCTCCCCCTTTTTATAGTTTTCACCATCCAACCCGAAACGTTGAAATCCAAAATAGTTGGGCATACCATTTTTTTTAATCGCCTTGAGTGCCTCTTGGATTTTAAAAGCTGATGTCGGATTTACCTTTTTTAAACGTATAAAGAATCTATTTCCTTTAAGGTGACCGATCCGAATTTTATTGTTGTGGTATTGTTTTTCAAGGATTTTAATCCCTTCGTGTTCGAAATTTTCCAAGAGCGGTTCAAACTTTTTAGGAACTGAAATGTACTGTTTGGTTTGAGCATTTTTATCTTTAAGACCAGCATAACCGATATCACGGCTTTTAATCCCTAAATGATTACTGAAAATATCAACCATTTGCCAAGTTGAGAGATTTTTTTTGCGAACATGGAGCACCAAATGCTCACCCTCACCGCTAAAAGGGTAAAGGGGTATCTCATCAACGACAAAATCACGTGCAGATTGACGAAAATGAAACTCTATCGGGCTATGTGGTAAATAATATTGACGTTCCATGAAACTCCTAAAAATGGTGCGATTTGCAGCGATTGATAAATTTTCCGCCCTTAGCGGTTCCTACTATACGCAATGGTGTTCGAGTTACTTTTGATAGTTTTTCGATAGTTTTTTTGTATTTTGGAGAAAAAGCTATCAACATCTCATACTCCTCTCCACTGCATCCAACCGATTTACAAATATTTTTCTCCCAATGGATACTCAAACGATTTATTGAACACAGTTTTTCCATATCACTAAACAAACCATCCGAAATATCCATCCCACATCGAAGATATCGACGCGTTTTTTGTATAAATTTTTGACGCAATACAGGTGCAACAAAACGGCTTTGCGAATGGACTCTTCCCCCTGCACTCAAATAGCGTAAATGTCGAAGTGACTCACCTAATTTCCCTGTGTTGGCGATTAAGTCCCCTTTTTTCATCCCTTTTCGCAATAGTGGTTGTTCACTGTGTGAAATGATCGTAATCGAAATATCTAGCTTAGTGTTGCTAATAGTATCCCCACCGACAATCTCAATATTAAACTTATCAGCACCGTCACGCAATCCACGAGCCAATTCACCCATATCGCTAAGAGAGATTGTTTTAGGGATTGCGATACCGACTAAGGCGTATTTTGGAGAACCATACATCGCAATTGCATCAGAGATATTAACAATCATCGCTTTATAGCCGATTTGGTAAAGTGACAACCATTTACGTTTAAAGTGAACATTTTCAAAAAAAATGTCCTTACTGTAAATCCATGGAGCGATGTATGCACCATCATCACCAATATGCGAATGGTTTTTACTCATCAAATGGATAAAATGGTTCTCTTTATTCACTTATTAATTCGATTCATGTATATATTCTAATTAGGAATTATATTCTATTTGATGTTATGAGTAGATAAAGAATAATATGGGAAAATTACGAATTAACCAACGATGTGTTAGAATAACCGATAACGTGTAAATGGATATTCAAAAATAAAGGAAAAATATGCACGCTTCAATACGAAAAATATTTTTAAATTTAAAAATATACTTAATAATTCTAGGTCTAGGTACAACCTTCTTAACTGTACAGCTTATTAATATTTCACAATTTTCCGACCGTCTTGCGGCTTTAAAAAATCAGCATCTTTTGATTAAGCAAATTACAGCAACGAATCTCAATGATTTGCAAATGTCATCAATCACCATTAATGGTGCATTAGCTGAATTAGCACTTTCGGTTAAAAATTCCAATAAATCTGCATTTCTTGATTTTTTTAGAAAATCAACAAAAGAAGAAGAAGCTCTTGCTCATTCTATCCTATCTACATCGAGTGCATTCCAAGAATCAGCCCTCTTTTGGTCCGAATCGATGGAAAAATCACGCTCAGCTATGTTTGAGCGGATGATATCCGCCCGCAATCTCTACCTCATTGATATTGATTCAATGATTGATTATCAAATTTTTCTTATCAACGACTCAGTGATGTTAGCAAAAATGACTACGTTAATTATTTTTACTCTCGGAATTTTAATTTTCTTCTATTATCAATGGCGTTTAAATCAAATATATCGAGATATTAAATCTGCGTGTTCTATCGATGTGGATGGCACACCACCAAAAATGACGATGGAAGAGATTGATTTCTTGGCTCGTCGATTAGCACGTAAAGCACCTAATATTACGAACCTTGCCCTTTTAAATCCCATTAGTGGAATTAATAATGAGAAAGGGATGGTAACCTCTTATAATATTAAGCGCAATAATAAGAATATGGGTTCTCTCTTTATAGCTCATTTTGAAATCGATCAACACGATAAACTCATTTCTGCACTTTCTAAAGATGATCTTAATTCACTGTATAAAAAGATTGTTGATATTTTATCGATGTACGAACAGCCTCTCGATGTTATTGCCCATTTGGAAAACAATACCTTTGCCTATTTAATGGCAAGAAATTCAAAAGATTCAGCTCTCAGTGAAGCTGAAAAAGTTATTTCATCCGTTCAAGATTCATTATTTCAAAGTGATCAGGGCAATTTCAAAGTTACTTTAAGTGCCGGGTTAATGTTAAAAGCCCCTTCTAAAACACTTGAAGAATCATTGACAATGGTGGCTAAAATTACTGAAAAAGCAAAAGAATCCGGTGGAAATCGAGTTGCTCAACTGCGTGATGGTATTGATCAATTTCGATGATTTAAAAATAATGTTACTTTTTTGGACATATTTTTACCAAAAAAATCTCTTCTAAATTCCGCTAGTCGCTCGCTATAGAGCGATATTACAAAACTATTGTTACCTTTTTGGACACTTTGCGTAATATAAGTTTTCTTACTACTTCTCTTCCTTGATTTAATACTACTCAAGAGTTTGGGTGCTATAATCACTCCTGACTTATGCCAATATTTAGGCATTCGAATATCTTCTTTAATAAGGATGGTGTATGAGTATTCCCGTTCATACGTATGATGCGATTATTGTCGGTGCAGGATTAGCTGGCTGTGCCGCAGCACGTGAATTACAAAAAGCCGGTAAAAAAGTAGCAGTTATTACCAAGCTTCACCCGCTTCGTTCACACTCAGGAGCGGCACAAGGTGGAATCAATGCTGCATTTAGTGATGCAGACAGTGTAGAACTTCATGAATTTGATACGGTCAAAGGGTCAGATTATCTTGCTGATCAAGACGTTGTTGAGTTTATGTGTGAGCGTGCCCCTGAAACCATCCGTTGGGCTGAACGCATGGGGGCTGCATTTAGCCGTAATGCAGATGGAACCATTGCACAGCGCCCTTTTGGCGGACAATCGTCTCCACGTGCTTGTTTTGCAAAAGATAGAACCGGACTAACACTTCTTCAAACAATGTATGAACAAGCTTTCCGTGAAGGTGTTGAGTTTTGGGATGAATGGTATGTTGCTGACCTTCTCTATGCTGAGGGTAAAGTATACGGTGTTGCTGCCTATAATATCCGTAACAGTGATAAAGCTCTATTCAATGCAAAAGCGGTAATGTTTGCTACCGGCGGATACGCTCGTGCCTTTAAAATCAACTCAAATGCTCATGCAAACACAGGTGATGGTCTCTCTCTCGTAGCACGTCACGGTCTTCCGCTTGAAGATATGGAGTTCGTACAATTCCATCCGTCAGGGCTTTCCGGAAACGGTGTTTTGATCTCTGAAGCAGCACGTGGGGAGGGTGGAAAACTTCTCAACTCACTGGGCGAACGCTTTATGGAAAAATATGCCCCTAATGCAATGGAGCTTGCATCTCGTGACGTTGTTGCTCGTGCAATCATCCAAGAAATCCGTGAAGGTCGCGGTGTAGGTCCTCGTAAAGATGCCGTTTATATCGATCTTGTCCATCTTGGAAAAGAGAAAATCATGGAACGTCTACCGGAACTACGTGACCTTGCGATTACCTTCTTAGGGTTAGACATGATTAAAGAGCCGATTTTGATCTCAGCAACCGCTCACTACTCTATGGGTGGTATTCCGATGGATAAACTCGGGCACGTCCGTAAAAACAACACTGAATTTGTCGAAGGGTTTTATGCCGCAGGTGAGTGTTCATGTTCATCCGTCCACGGCGCCAACCGTCTAGGAGCGAACTCGGTTCTTGAAGCATTACTTTTCGGTCGTTTTGTGGGAAAAACAATGGTCGATGAAGTTGATGCTATTGCACTGCGCGAAGCAAGTGAGGCAGATGCTACACGTATGGTGAGTGAAATGGAGTGGGCATTAAGTAATCACGGTCAAGAGTCTGTTAGTGTTTTACGTGAAGAATTACAACAATCGATGACCGATAATGCCGGTGTTTTCCGTACAGCAGAAACGTTAATGGCTCAAATGGCTATCTTAGATGATTTGTGCAAACGTTATAAAAACATCAGTATCAAAGATAAATCAAAAATTTTCAATACCGAACTCCAAGAAGCAATTGAATTTGGGCACATGCTTGATTATTCTCTCTTTATCGTTGCGAGCGCGCTTGCTCGACAAGAGAGCCGTGGAGCACACTTCCGTGAAGATTTCCCAACACGTGATGATGAAAAATTTTTGAAACACACCATGGCATACATGGATACAAACGGACAAATTTCCCTTGACTACATGGATGTCACCCTTGGCAAACATGAAGTTAAAGCACGATCTTATTAAGGAGTACGACGATGGATGCACTTACATCACAAAAGGTGACGTTTAAGGTTTTTCGTTTTAACGAAGAGACCGATTATCTCCCATATTTCAATACTTATACCCTAGACGTTACTCACGAAGAGGTTGTCTTAGACATATTAAACCGTATTAAATGGGATCACGACGGTTCATTGTCGTATCGCCGAAGTTGCCGCCACGGTATTTGTGGGGTTTGTTCGATAAAAGCAAACGGAAAAGGGATTCTTGCCTGTAAAACCCGTTTGTTTGACCTTGTCGAAACATTCGGAAATGAAATCACCTTTGAACCGCTTAGTACTAAACGAGCTATCAAAGATTTGATTATCGATAAAAAAGATTTCTGGGATAAACACGCGGCGGTAAATCCTTATATTACCGGTGAGATTGATGAAAATCCGGTTCAAGAGCATTTGGTAAGTCCTCTTGATGCTGAAAAACTGCTCGAAGCTGATTATTGTATCCAATGCGGTGCATGTCACTACTCATGTCCTGCGGTTGCCATTAATGAAGAGTATTTCGGGCCTGCGGCGTTTGCAGCAGCCTACCGTTTTTCTGCCGATGTCCGTGATGAAGATTCACTAGAGCGTCTACACCTCGTTAATCAAGAAGCAAGCGGTGTTTGGGATTGTGTTAAATGTATGGAGTGTGCGGAGGTTTGTCCTAAAGAGGTTAACCCTATTGAGAAAATAACCAAGCTCCATAATATGGTTTTTGAAGCAAATATTGCTAAAAACAATGTTGCGACTCGACACGCTGTCGGTTTTGCTCACTCTATTGCCAAACACGGTTTGTTGGATGAGGGAGAGTTAGTACGTTACTCTGAGGGGAATATCGGTGTCCTAAAACATGTTCCTGTTGCACTCAAAATGTTTAGTAAAGGCAAAATTGTCTTGCCATGGAATATGCCAAAAGCAGATAAATTAGACGAGATCAAAAAACTTGTCAAGTCATCATCAACTGTAAAGTTTTAGGAGTTAGAGATAATGAAACAATTAAAATACGCACTTTTTACCGGTTGTACTGCTAAAGAGAGTACTCCTGAACAGATGATGTCAACCCTAGCAGTAGCAAAAAAGCTTGGGATAGAACTCATAGAACTCACCGAAGCTTCATGTTGCGGTGCTTCTCACCTACAAGATTACGATGATTTTCTATCGTTAGTTTTAAATGCACGTAACATCGCGTATGCAGAAAAACATGCTCTTACGATGGTGACTATCTGTAATACCTGTCAGCTAAATACGGCAATGACCAAACACAGACTCGATCACAATGCAGAACTCAAAGCAAAAGTGAATGAAAAACTCGCCGAAGTAGGTTTAGAATACAAAGGGACTTCACAAATTACCCATTTCTTATACGCACTTATCGATGATTTCGGTTTGGATAAAATCAAAGAGATGGTGGTTAAACCGTTAAGCCAATTTAACATTGCACCGTTTTATGGATGTCATAATATCCGCCCATCAGAACTTCAAAACGAGACACATAAAGGTCATGAAAGTGCCTACACTCCAACATCACTCGATGATCTTATCGTCGCATGCGGCGGTTTGAGTGTCGATTATGTGGAGAAAACCAAATGTTGCGGTTTCCATGCTGAACTTCAAGCACCACGTACCGCTGCCGTTCTCACTGGAAATGCCGTTGCGGGTGCTATGGATGCGAATGCCGATTGGATGGTAACGCCGTGTCCATTGTGTCACCTAAAACTCGATACTCAAACACACCATGCCTCAGTTGCCATCGGTCGTGATGTATCACTACCGGTTCTTCATATGCAACAAATGGTAGGATTGGCTCTTGGATGTACATCTGAAGAACTTGGTCTCAAACACCACGTAACGAAAGTCGATTTCGTTTAATCCCCTCAATTCTCAAGATTTTATCTCCCCTCTCCCACTCTTTGAGTGGGAATATATACCCAATAAATAGGGTCAGGTATTCAATCTTTACTTTTTACTACACCACAAATCAACCCTGCTGAGAGATTTAGATGCTTTGCAATACTACTTTGAGTATATCCGTCTCTAAAAGCTCTGATAATAGCTTCATTACGTTCTTGTTTGGATGTTACCTCATTCAATAGATGCAGTGCCTCTAAAAGCGACAACTTTACGATCACCAACTTGTAACAATGCCATTTGCAAACCAGTTGTCGAGGTTGAAGAAAAAGCCAATACATCTCCGCCTACTACTAAATTGCTATAAACTTTACTTGCTAAATTCGCCCCTTGTAATGCTGTTATTGATACCATTTTATTTTTCTCCTTGTTTAATTATTTTCATTGGTTCTGCTATTTGTTGAAAATTGACTTCAAACTCTTTTTGTGAATCAGGAAGGAATATGGCTACAAACGCACCAGCACCATCAGTTTCCGGTGCACTAATATCTTGTACTGAATCCTCACAAAAATAGCGAGTATAATCACTTGAAGCATGATACTCATAATTGCAAACAAAATTTAATGGGCTTTTTGCTTTTATTAAATTGTTTCCAATCTGAAAAGCACTTGTACCGCTTTTTTTTGTAGAAAATTCCACAACATAGGATGACTTATTTGTATCTTTTTGAATAGTTACTATATCTATCTCTCCTATTTGCCAATCACAAGCACCCTGCTTATAGTAATCATGATAGATATTTAGCTCATAGTGATTGTCCGACATGGTCGCATTCAAATCTACGTTTTCATCTTGTGCAAACCGAGCCCCAGCAAGCCAAATTACATTATCGCATTTTGGATTGGTTGCGATATAGCGTACAGAAGCCTTTATGTAATACTTGTTTGGGTTTAACGGAAATTTACCGTATATCCTCACTTTCTCTTTCGGATGAGGATTGATATCGGGAATTTTATTTGAATCATAGGCTGTATTTTCTATTCCCCACTTTATTAAAAATACCGATGGAACTGCTATTATGAATGTGTATAGTATGACTTTTTTGATACTCATTTTTTTATCCTTTTATTTTATCAATTCATAATATGGGGCATTCAAGCCTTTATCGGCAATATTCACTTCTAGCTCTTTTTGTAAATTTGAAACTTCTTTCCTCGTTCCCAACGTCCACGTTGGGAATGCATACTGATATCTGAAACCTTTTTTTGTTCACCACATTCGTTCAACATCGATAAGCCCCTCCTTACCTTCATAGTTTCGTGCACTGCTATAACG
>NZ_JAQTUH010000015.1 GCF_028710345.1 Sulfuricurvum sp.
CGAAGTAGGCTCTTTTTTCGAGGTCTATGAGGTCAATAATGCTGAACTCAAGATCGGAAAAGCGAAAGAAGTCGCGGAATTTTTGAATATCCAGCTCACGCGCAAAAACAAAACCATCCTCGAAAACATCTATTATACTATATCAACAATGTTGAATAACCAGAAACTCCCTATTGCAAACACTTCTATTTAGTCAACACGTAGACGAATTTGTTGACTAAAGTGTTGAATTACGATTTTTTTTGTATTTTTACTCTTTAATCCAAAATACAGCATTTAAATACACTTTGTTATATAATACTTAACCGGTCAACCACGAAAGGGTTCTATTGAGCTGCTCTTCTGCATTTTCCCCATACAAGTCTCGAATTTTTTCATATTGCTTGGCAATAATTAGTACGTCGTGAAAAATATTACCAAGGGTTTTTCTGTCTATAATTAATAGAATATTCTCGAAAACTAAATCTTCGTCCTCTGGCTCTAGATAATCAATATGCACCAACCTTTTATCTACCCAGTCCTTGATGACAACCTTTAAAGATTTTCCTTCAATAACCTCTCTATCAAAGAACTCATCAATACCCTTGGCATACTCATCAAGATTTCTCGCTCGGTATGCACCTTGTAAAGTTCCATTCAATTTGTATCTAGGGTTTTCAAGAAATAGTGCCCTGCAATCTATTAGAATAGAATTAACATAAATATCGTAATCGAAGTCATCTAAGCCCTCATTCGAAAGCACCTTATGTATTTTTTGTCTCAGGCTAACAAACCTTCTATAAAACACTTCTTCTATTCGTTTCCGCTTAAAGAACATTCCTTTTTTTATAAACTCCAGAACATCGTCTTTGGTCTTTAGTTCTGGGAGATAGATATTCTCAAAATCATCCAAATTTTCTGACATGCTTACCTCATAATATAACGCTACCAGCAGGGACCGAAAAACCAGAGCGATGCGGTGGTATTTTTGCTCCCCTCTGGCTAGCCTCGTTATGTATTTTTGATTTGTTCGAACAGAGTATCAGTAACGCCGACCATTTCAAATGAATAGTTAGTCATGCCCACTAGGGTATCATCGAAAACCTCTATGGCGAACAGGGTCGAAGAGCGTGCTAAATTTTTATCAATTTTTTCAGAGGGTATAGCCAAACTACCTTTTTCTCTTTGAAAGTACAGGGCGTTTTCCCTAGTTTGGATAAAGCCAGCGTTTTGAGCCATATTCATAATACGCTGTAACTCACCTTTCCCTAGAGCGTCTTCTAAGCGCTGGCCCATCGGTACTGTTGGCAAGGCGGCCATAATATGTTTAGTTTTATGGTCTTGGAAAACATTACGGCCCTTATTTTCTGGATGCTTTCCATTTGTAAAGGAGCCAATGTGAGCTTTTGCAACTTCTTCGCAGGCTGTGATACTCAAAAATGCCGAACTAGAATAACTGCCGGCGAAATATAGTGTGCATGCATCTTGGACAAGCTGAATAATATGATCAATTGCCTTATCCAATTCCTCAGCATTTCTAATTAGATTTTCATCTGTTCTTACCATGTTTTGTATGAGTTCAAATATTTCCATGCGCTGCTCTCAATTTACACATAACGTTTGAAATGAGATAATAAATTGCCCACATGGTAATTTATTGATTCTATTGAGTTTGTTATGCATGTTTAGTTCGTGCCATCATGTTTGAGCAGATTGGTGAAAAACTTTTTCCGATTTTCACCAAAACATTTTTTATACTCATTATGATCAAAGATATAGCTTTTATCATTATTACAATAATAGCAGGCGAGAACACAATTGTCTTTTGTGTAACCTATTTCATTGATTTTTTTATCTATTTCAAGAACGAGACCTCTTTTACCATATGCTGTTTTTCTTGTTTTTAACATTTCCTTTTCAATCAATTTTCTTATGTCGAAAATTGATGTCTCACAATATTCACATTTGTATTTTTGTAGCTGAATTCTTTTGGCAAACCAGTCTGCGAGATCAGTTCTGCTCTCAAACCCTAGTTGATGTTTCTTTGCAAATAATTTTTTTACTCGCAGTTTTTCTTTTTCAATAAAATCGCTATCCATAAACAATTTCCCTTCTAAGTGCATAACGTTTGAAATGAGCAATCAGTAACTCGCACACTGGCTACTTGATTGGCTCCTCTGAGTTGTTAAGTTCATTTACTATTTATTACATGTAGTCACTTGGGTTGTGCAAATCTGCCATAATATCTCTTTCCAATTCACGCATCATTTCTTCTTCGAGCTCTATGTGCTGACCTACTTGATCATAAAACACATCGGTAGAATGATTGAGAAGCGGTAAGACTTCATCAAGCATTTTTTTATGTTGAAAATATCGAGTGTGTCTCCCCATTCAAAATGCTTTTTGTCCTCTTTGTCATGTGAGTATCGAAAGCTCATAGAATATTTATCTATTTGATCGACTAAATCAATTAAAAGATCAAAATTTTTAATATATACTTTGTCATTAAAATTTAGACCATGTTTTTTCGCCACCAATTTCCAATGTTCTTTAAAAGCATTTGCAAGGAGTAGTAGTTTATGCTCTAAGTTAATTTTTTTCAGCATACAATCCGATTCAGAGAATTTGGCAAAATAGACAATATTTGATTTTAAAATCAATTCAAGATAATGGCGCATTAAGAACATCATTGGCAAAGCTATTGTATCAACAGGTTTAGAAGAATCATATAGTGCATCAAATGCTTCTTTGTATTGCATTGCGTATGTCATATCTGAATTTGAATGCATCCCGATATGACTAAATCTTTTACTTCTTTCTGCTTTTTCAGAATCCATCTATTCTCCATTCACTTGTAACTTAACGTTTGAAATGAGTAATCGAAAGGCCACTCGCATTTTTTTTAATTGGTCCCTTTGATTTGTTATGCCATTTCTTTTGATGATTTCGTTATGTTTGTAATGCTTCAAGTCGTAATAACGCATTTTCAAGAGACAGTTTATATTTTCCGTCTTTACAGTTTTCAACAGCATGTTTAGCTTCAACTAAAGCTTCAGAAATCTTTCCTGCTTTCTCATAATATTGACGTTTTAAATCATAATAGGATGAAAGGTTGTCTTTTGCCTTTTCATCTTCAAGCGCTAAGTCAAGTGCATTATTCGCAACATCGAATACACTAGAGTCGTCTAGTGCTAAAAGTGCTTCAGCTTTACGATACAACAACCAATGATTAATATCTTGCTCCGATACTTTTGCAATGGCATCAATAGCCGACTGTGGTTTTTCAGCTACGATATAAGCTTTTGCAACTGCACGGGCATTAAAGGAGTTTAAAACCTCTTTGTCATTGATTTTATCTGCAAAAGTGAGACTGGCATTAGACATTTTGTTATATAAATCTATTTTTCCCGAACTTTTTGCCGCAATTGCAGTATTTGTAAGTGCTTCACATGCACTAACCCACTGATATTTATCTATTGCTTCTGGTGGCATTGTGAACATTTCTGGGAGTGTTTCTGCGAGTTCTACACAAATTTCAGGATATTGGTATCCAAACATAGAGGTAAATGAAACATATGCTTCGTAAAACTGATCTAGTCCTTCAAGTGCTGATATCGTAATGATATTTGCAAGTGCAATGACTTTCTCTCTATTTGATACAAGATCATTTTTTAGTTTTTGGTAGGATCGCAAGCGTGCAAGAGCACCCAGTGAAACACGCAATGGCACAATTGAAAAATCTTCAATCATAAAATCCACTAGCTTCCTCATTGCTTCTTCGCCACTTTCTTTGATTGATGTATCTACACCATACTGAGTTCCGAGGTGAGCAATTTGTCCATAAGTAGCATGCCAATTTGGCTTTAATTTCAATAATTGTGTGAAACACGCGAGAGCTTCATCATATCTTTTATATCTTCGCAATGCCTTACCTCTATGATGAAGTAACTCGGCTTTAAAATCTTCATTTTGAATGCTTTCTATTCCTATTCGGTATTCTTCTGCACATTTCTCATAATAAGAAGAACGTGCATCTTTATCTTTAATAGAATATGAATGTGTTTCTTTTGCGTCAATAATACATAAAAGGGATGCAACGCTTTTTGCATTTAATATATCTTTTTCAAAAATATTTCTGTAAATATCTTCTTTAGCTTCTCCTTCAACTTGAAGCAGTGCATAAGTAATCCAATCAGGTTCACGATCTCCACGACGTTTATTTTCTTCACAAAGTTGCGTGTAGCAAATATGAATTTCTCTTAGAACACTCGGCGACATTTCTATACTATTTTGATTGATATATTCTTCGATCGAAGTAGAAATACCAATGGTGTTTAAATTGTCTTGAACAGCTTTTGTTATGAGATCATGGACTTTAAGGATGCCCGGAATATTTGTTTGGAGTAATATTGAGAGCTTTTGAAGGCTATGCCGATGCAGAATTCCAATAAAATAATTTAGAAAGTTAAAATCATGCTGATTCGAACCTGAATTTGCAATTTTTTTAAGTGCTTCTAAAAGCTTACCGTTGAGCTTACTTAAAATTCGGCTCATAATTGACAAACCATCTTTCCCAGTAATAGCTTCAGGATCAGACAATACTTCCGTATACAGTTCATTTTTTGAAATATTTTCATTATCAATTAGATTTCTTATCGTGGAAAGTATAAGAGGGGAAAAACTACATGCCTTTACTATCTCTTCACATTTGTCAGATGGGTTAGAAAGGTCTTCTCCAAGAATTTTCATTGCGATATCTTCAGACAATGCTGGAATTGATAAGTAAAACTCGTTTCCTACATCAGATAGTTGTGATGTGATAAGTACGAGACCACCTTTTGTAAAACCAACATCAAGTTCTGAAAATTGTGAAAGCTCAACAGTTCGGTCAAGGTTATCAATTACAAGAAGAGTCTTCGATGTGTTAAATGAACCTGCAACATTAATAGGAACCCCACCTCGGCTTCTTTTAACAGAATGCAGTGAAGTGTCCGGCTTCCAATCATCACCAGAAATCCAGAGGATATTTTCAAAATTTGAATTTTCAGAATGAATATAGTCAACAACTGCTTGTGTTTTTCCTGCTCCACTAACTCCGTTAAGCACACATAGCTGCTTTCCATGTGTAAAATGATTTTTTATTGCACGTAATATTATTGGCTCAGAAATATGTTTTTCACATAGTCCTGGCACTTTTCCATAGTATTCGTAATTATCAATATTCTGTGCAAAAGTAGGAAGAAATTGTCTATAGCATTCTTCATTTGTAGGACTTTCAATTGATTGTTCATATATCAATTTTGCAAGTTCTCGTGCATCATAAATAATAGTTTTTGATCCATAAGACTTTGCAATTGGTGTGGCATTATATTTTGCACGAAAAGAAGGTGGTTCCTCTTGCGTGCTAATTAAATATATTTTTGCAGGTCCAGTGGGGAGCTTATGTTTGATAGCATGCTCAATATCTTTTTCAATCTTTTCATATTTTGCTGGTATAGTATCTTTTGGGGATTGATCCTCGAAATATCCTTTTTCGGCACTGTATTCAACAACAATATCTGAATCATCAGAAAAAGTATCAACTGTATAACCACTTGGCATATAGTCTTTATTGATACCATGATGAATCAATCTTTTCGATTCAATATATGAAACTACATTGTGTCCAATGAGTTCAATATTGGTCGCATTAAGGGTACTTATTTCTTCAATCAATTGTTTTATGATCAGTTGTTTTACAGGCTCAAACATCAATTACTACCTCTGAAAAATTTCATCCTGCCTTTACATCACAGAACATTTGAAATGACCAATCAAAAATCCTCTCGTGGCTTTTTGATTGGTCTCCTTTGATTAGTTAACTTTACGTATCGAATAGTTCTGATGAAACATCACGATATCCGTAATTTTTACTACCTCTGTTACCTGGATTACCGGGGTTTCCTGCATTTCCAGGGTTACCTGGATTACCAATGTTGCCAAAGTTACCCATATGTTTATCTAATATCATTTGATCGTGAAGTTCACCAATATATTGTCCTGACAATTTATGGACATGAGTTCCATTAAGTTGACCGACGGCTTGACCTGACATTGAGTGAAGATATTTACCTCGAAGATATCCTATTGCTTTTCCATTAGAGTTGTAAATATAATCTGTCATTTTGTTGCCTCTAGTTTTAAGCTATTTATTCATACCAAAAATATGAAGTTATGCCTGATAGTTATTAGATATCCAGATATCCAACCAAAATCTTACATATCGAAATATTTTTAAACATTTTACACCATTTATCTTAACTTTTTTTCCGTATCCCGTATCTTTAGTATACATATGTTGAGGGTCAAAATTTACCGAAAGAGCGGTGCGATACACTTATAAAAACATAGAAGAGCGAAATGGCTCACCGTAACGTAAAGATATGATGAGCCAGTCGAGGGGTGACTCATTCATGGTTTGACGAGCTCACCACGAACGGAAAAGTGTCTACTGTTTGGGGGGGCAATTCCAGTGTTGCGTTGCGATTCTTCCCTTTTGTTTTACTCTTTTATCAACTTACTGCTTAATTGAATCTCTTTATTTAATGGCGCACTATTTCCTGAAGTAAATCGCTCAAGAAGTGCCCGCTGTTGATCAATCTCACATGCGTTGTAATCATTAATGAGCCAATCGAGACCTTCCCTTTCCATTTTGGACAATGTGTCGGTATCGTAATTCTTTGCTGCTGTAAGACAAATCTTGTGCGAGAGTCTTGCTGTGTAATTATCATCAGTCACACTTTCACTTTGAATCTCTCGGCCCATGATGATTGTCTCCATCATGGCCTGATCAATTGTGACTTCTCTGTATCCTGTTAGTGTTATGTTTTCTTGGATGACAGGGAGATTAGATATACCTGTATCATCTTTGTTTGAATTTAGCTGATATTCAAGTTTTTGTATGACATCAAGCCATCCAATTATTTCAGATACTAGCTGGTGATGTTCTTTCTTCATTTGCTCTAGATGCCCATCTTTTCCGCTTAACTTACATTCGACTATTTTGTTGTTGAGCAATTTCATCTGAATCATAGCTTCTTGAAACGCTTTGATGATGCCTTTTATGTGTATTATGTTGAATAGGCCTAAGGGGCATAGGGCACAGCAGCCGTTTGTGCCGTCGGGGCACCTTTTGTCTACAGGACAGATGCATGTATCTGAAGCCTTCCATGTGGCTGGGTGGAATTGTGACGCCAACTCAAGACCATTCTCTACAAGGCCGTCTGCCGTGTATTTTCTTGCTTGTCCAAATATCTCCGTATCCATGTTTTTGATATTTCTTGACATACAAAAAAAGCCATTCCCCCTGAGGGTTGACAAGATTAGCTCTGGGTCTTGACTTTCGATTAGTATTTTGAAAACTTTATTTATAAATCCATCGCTAATTTTTTTTGGGGATCCAGAAAGGTCTTTGAGTTGAGTGAATGAGCTCTGCAGGACCTCCGCGAGCCCTGCGCCTTCTGGATGCAAATAAATATCAAATAGCACCTTTTCAGACTTATGTCCAGTTATTATCATGATCTGGGTAAGGTCTAGTCCTAGCTGTAGAAGCGCCGTAGCGCCCGCATGGCGGAGGTTATGGATGCCTTGAGAATCTGTTAGGTTGGCCTCAGCAATGCTGTCAGTGATTAAGCCGATGCCTTCAAGAGTTTTTGGGATTTCAAAAGACTTTCTACTCCCGTCTCTAAGCTGTACTAACTCCAAATCACCAAGAAACCCTCTCATTCGTTCTTGCTCATCTTTTGAGTAGTAGCTATTAAATACACCATCCTTGGCAAGCCTATTGACCTCGATTTGAGTTGCTATCATGCATTTTTTGTGATATCCGTTAACTATATTTTCAGCTACAACATCGTTTCGGTTGTGATGTGGAAAGAGAGGTTTTATCTCGTCAAAGTTGCCACCATCAAATGATATTGGTGAAATATGGGAGTAAGCGGCTTTGATGTAGTTAACATATTTTTCCAGAAAGGCAATCTCTTCTGGATTAAATAGCAATCTAAGGGTTATTATTGGGATAAATAGACTTGGGTTATTAAAGTTCTTGTCGGTGCTAAAGTATATACCAAGTAGATTGCCTGAATCGCTATATTGCAAGAATTCATTCACATCGGCATAGCGCAGGTGCTTTTTTCGGCGCGGAAGTTTGGACATCATCCACTCGAATACTGGAAGTATTGGGGAGAGACCAGTATCTGCAAGTGGCCACCATGATAAATCAAGTATGCTTCTGTCCTTATTGGATGCTGTACGCTTTAGGGTGTAGGTATTGCTCATTGGCGGGATATTCCGGGCTACCTCTTGGAGCGTGTGGTATACGGCGAGCTCCATCCCCTTTCGGAGCAGTTTCCGCTCACTTTGTTCGTTCTTTAGTTTCATTGCTTGAGTGAAGAGGCCTTGGTACTCACTCTCGGGGCTAAGTCTGTCGAATAAAAGCTTGAAACTTGAGGTAGCGCCTCGGTATTTTTTCCCTTCATTCCTCTCTTTGGCCCATTTAAACATCTGCATATTGTCATCATTGATGTATGGGGTGAGTGCCTTTGAAAGTTCTGTCCGGTTGAGTTTGTGATTAAAAAGAGATAAAAACTCCAATAAGAAGATGTAATGTTTGAGGAATGTTTTGATTGTGCCTATTGCATATTTCTCTTCTGTAAGTCTGAAATTTGCAATTTCAAGTGCCGCTCTAGTGATATCTGCGTACCAATGTGTAGTGTTGTCTGAAATAGTTCTGATTTTTTTATGAATTTCGCTATTAAACCATGACTCAAGTGATATGTCTTCTTTTGGTCTAATTGCCTTTTCGTTTCCGTTGCAGTAAAGTAGGTCGAATATAAATTCTTGATGCGCTATTGTCCCACTGACCTTTGCATACCCTTTAGTGGATTCGCAATACTCAATGATATCTTCTTGGGTTAATGCCAACAGGTTGCTTTTTGGGTCTGAAGCAAGGGCGAGATAGCGGGCATGGTTTACTACGTTTTTTTGTTTAAATTTCTTTGTAATTGCAGGGTTTTGATTTATTGCATTGTTGCTAATTATGTTATTATATAGGGTGATTACTGGATGATCTTTGGTGAGTAATTCTATGGTTTTACTTGCCATATCCGCGCCAGTATAGATAACATATTTTGGATGGAAGACGGCGTAGCCTTTTTTGTTGAGCCATATAAAGAAAGCCCTTGCCCTAATGCCAATTGACCAGAACATTCTAGGAAGGTTGTCTTTCGCGCCACGGCTAGCAAGGAGCGCAAGTGCAGCTATGCCTTCATACCCCATGGTATCAAGTGTTTCGATATGTTCATCATCAAGAAAAAAAGCTCTTGCGTAGGATTCGTTTATACCCGCAAGGGATTCAATCGTCCCGTCCCAACCAAGCGGTATCGGTGTCTTGGATACGCTCCCAAGGAGGTTATTTTTCACCATAAACAGCGCGTACTCCTTCCAGAGATTTTTGAATTGCTTTTTGATCTTTTGTTTTATATAGATATTTGCATCTTCGGATGTATTTATCGTCGGGAGTGTTTCGACATAGTTGATATTGAGTATATCTTCGCTTGCTGCTCGCAAAGCCAATCTGAGACGTTTGTCGATGTGGTCTTTCTGGGTTGTGGTTATGTCGTATCCAAGGGACTTAAGTGCTCTAAGAATCGAGCTCTCTGTAATGTAGTGGCCACCTAAATAGAGCTGAAACTTGATCTCCATGATCCAAAAATCGTCATAACCAGAGAGTATTAAAATGGAAGCAGCCTCTTCGACGATTCCTTTTATCTCTGCCGTCTTGTAGTCCATAATTTGCCGGGAAGTGGCTTTGATCGCCCGATGACTTTCACTTATAAGCTTGTGGCCTTGGATAACCCGCGCAAGCACGTCTTCGCTAAACTCTACTAGCGCATCAACAGATTCAAGTTTTAGTTCTCGCAATTTGGCTTCCCCAAGAGCAAGGAGGATGTTTTCGCTTAGGGTAACCCCCGAACTATGTGTAATACCAAACTCCCGTATCATCGCTTTGCGCTCATCAGTGAGTACTTTGCTGCCGATCCCAAGATACCCACATAGCGCTTTTTCTGAGGCGAAATGAGTCTTGTTGTCTTTGAGTGCCTGTTCGCATTTGGTTTTGATGTCAGTATCGACTTCTTTGAGGGTTCTGCCATTATCCCAAGTAATACCAAACTCCCGTATTATCGCCTTGCGCTCATCAGTGAGTATTTTACTGCCGACCTCAAGATACCCACATAGCGCTTTTTTTGAGGTGAAATAAGTCTTGTTGTCTTTGAGTGCCTGTTTGCATTTGGTTTTGATGTCAACATCGACTTCTTTGGAGTTTCTGCCTTTGTCCCAAGTAATACCAAGCTTCTGTATCATCGCCTTGCGCTCATCAGTGAGTACTTTGCCGCCGATCCCAAGATACCCACATAGCGCTTGTTTTGAGGTGAAATAGGTCTTTTTATCCTTGAGTGCCTGTTCGCATTTGATTTTGATGTCAGTATCGACTTCTTTGAGGGTTCTGCCTTTATCCCAAGTAATACCAAGCTCCCGCATCATCGCCTTGCGCTCATCAGTAAGTACTTTGCTGCCAATCCCAAGATGTGCATATAGTGCCAGTTCTGAGGCGAAATGAGTCTTGTTGTCTTTGAGTGCCTGTTCGCATTTGGTTTTGATGTCAACATCGACTTCTTTGGAGGTTCTGCCATTATCCCAAGTAATACCAAGCTCCCGTATTGTCGCCTTGCGTTCATCAGTGAGGGCTTTGCTGCCGATCCCAAGATACTCACATAGCGCTTGTTTTGAGGTGAAATAAGTCTTGTTATCTTTGAGTGTTTGTTTGCATCTGGCTTCGATGTCGACATCGACTTCCTCGGATGTTCTGGCTGTCTCATGCTTATTCCACACAATGCCGAGCTCCTGTATTTTCGCCTTGCGCTCATGAGTAAGAGCTGCGGGACTGACTCCAAAATGTTCGTATAGCGCTCTTTCTGAGGCAAAATGAGTCTTGTTGTCTTTGAGTGCCTGTTCGCATCCGGCTATGATTAGTTTGTCAATTTTGCTCATGTTGCACTTCTAGTATGATATTCCCATTGCTCTGAGCCCGAGGTTTGACAAGATCTTCGATGTCTGACAGGTTGCAGATTTTTATAACCCCTCCTGTGGCCCGATCAAGCTTAAGGGCGGGCGGAACATTGCCTTTGCTGGGAGTGGCATATAATGCTCCATCTTCAATGAGGTACTGTAGTAAGTTGGATAGAAGTTGCTTGTATTTTTCACTATATGTGCCACTTGTGATGCCAACTAACGGCTTTGAATCTTCAATGTTCGCCTCTAATTCAGCCTGTGCAATGAAAGAATTTAGGGAGTTTACGTGCCTGCGAAGAGTGTTGTTTTCAGTCTTGAGTGCCATTATCTCTTCTTGTAATTCTGTAACGTTTAGTTTTTGGTTGATGCTCACCCCTCTGTTGTCGAGAAGCCGTTGAGCGCGTTTTATTTTGGCCTTATTGAGCATCGAGAGATATTCATTTTTTTTGCCATTTTTCCTTTCGCTGAAACTTGAGCGGTCTGTAAGAAGGACATCGCCGGGAATGGCCAGCTTGTGCATGCAATCAATAACTTGTTGCGCTGAAAAGGTGATGTCGCTGTAGCTCTTGCCATTAAGCTCAATAACCATGTCCCAATCGTGATCGATATTTATCAGATAATCTAGTGCTCTTTCTAGTAATTTCTTGGTGCTTGCGTGAGCTTGTTTCATGCAATTCCTTTGAGTTAATGTTTTTTATTTTCTACTGCCATCACTGCTGTAGCCATGCTCGCGTAAATATCGAAACACGCTTGTTCGCCCAACACCGTAAAGCTTCACAATTTCACTTTTTGGAGTGCCCATGACGATCATATTTGCCATTGACTCCACATCTTTTTTTACCAACTTCTTTGGCTTGCCAAAGACAACGCCTTTATCTTTTGCTTTCTTCCGCCCTTCGGCGGTGCGTTCGTTTATCATTTCACGTTCAAATTCAGCGACGACCCCAATGATGTTGAATAGAAGCCTTCCGGTGGGGTTAGAAGTGTCGATTCCTTGCTCTAGCGCCATCAGGTCTATTTTCTTCTCTTCAAGCTTTTTGGCGCATTTTTGAAGCTCAAATAGCGAGCGGGAAAGGCGGTCAAGTTTTGAGACGATGATTTGATCGCCTTCTCTTGCAAAATCGAGCATGGCTTTAAACTCTTTGCGGTCTTCTTTGGCTCCACTGATCTTTTCGCTAAATATGCGCTCGCATCCAGCTTTGACTAGTGTCTCTAGTTGATTATCAAGAGACTGTCCGTGGCTACTAACCCTAGCGTATCCAATTTTCATGATCAACTCCTGATTGGGGGTGTGCCATTCTTCTTTGAAGTTATGATATGAACTTATGGTATATGATTTGGCATAGTATTTTGAAAAATATTGCAATATGCCATATATTTTAATAAATGGAATTGTATAAACAGCAAAGTCATATTGAATCTATTGATTGTGTGTGTAACAAAAGGTAATTGTCGACGGCATCAATGAAACTTACTTCAAGGTCTTCCTTGTTGCTGGCTTCAAAAGTTACCAATGCATCGATTTGTTCGAGTTTGCCCCAAAATACCTTGTCTTCATTGGAATAGTGAACACTCCCAACATAACCCTTGTATTGTAGCTCTTCCATCTCTTTGTCTTTTCTGCAATAAGCTTTATTTGAGCTCATTTGTTTGTATTTCTCTTTATAGATCAACACATAGCCATTATGAAGATACACAATTGTTCCATCACATTCCGGTGTAGCTTCTTTGGCACAAATGTATGCCTTGTTGATGATATAACTTATTGTATCATCCTCATATCGAATATGATTAACACGATTATCCTGTTCGTCAATATCGACAATGTAGTTTGGAAACAGATTGCGAAAAATACGGATGAGAGTTTGGGATGAAATTTCTCTAACCGTATTTCTCATAATGTTTGGATTATCTTGAGGGTAATATCGCACCTCGCCAAGTTTGAGGTTGGGAAGCTTGCCTTCCATATGTTTGTCGCCCATAAAATGTCCGATGACTTTGAGTTTATTAACCATTATGATTCTTCCTTTTCACGCAGTTGTTGTGTATTCAATCCGTGTATTTGTTCAGTCCATTTTGGGATTTTAAGATCAAACAATACGCTAGTGTTTAGTCCTCTCTTTGTCGCGTCTTCCGCAATTTCCATAAAATCGCTATCAGCGGAGATAATGACCACTCCAGAGATCCGATCGACAAACTGGTAGTAGAGCTTTTTGAGCTGTTTATCCGCATCCTTTTTTTCTTCGAGTACCCAGCCTAAACGACGCAACTGAATTTTTCTCCACTCAATATTGTCTCCGTATTGCTGGAGCCACCACGGGATTACCCGATCCATACGTATGTGATAGGAGATATATTTCATTGAATAGCGGACCCCGATTTTTTTGAGTAGGGTTTCGATAACAATTCTGTCGTGTGGGAAATTTATGTTTTCAATGTCCCATAAAACCAAGTAAGGCTTAGCGTTTCGTCCCTTACGTTTTGGCGCAATAGTTTTATATTTTGAACTTTTTGCCGGTGAGATATCTAGATCATATTCAACATGTGCCCAGTCCTCTTCGGTATAGAGAATGCCTGTCTCGTGATTATCTTGAAGCTCATCACTGGTAGACATGCCAAATTCGATATCTATTTTTTTTGGCATGCTGCACCAACGTTCTCTATATTTTTCTCCAAATAATCCCTAGAAGCTTTTTGTATAAACCCATTTTCTCCTATTTTTAGTATCTGATCAAACAAGATGCTCGAAACGATCGTTTGTTTATTGTGATAGGTTCTTGAATAGCCGCCAATCTCCCAATTGTTTTCAATCGCTCGATTACAATATTTGGTGATGTTATTGATAAGGGCATCAGCGGAAATGCTTTTATTGTATTTTTGTTTTTGTGCTGCTGCATTATTTGCAATTGACCAAAGGATCTTAAATAGCTGGGAGGTAGAAAAATGTTCTAGATATGTTGATATTTCAATGGATGTCTTTTCGTTTATTATCCCCAATGCCAGCCTGATTAAGCCACATTGCTCCAATAGAAGTTTTAGATACTGCATGCTTTCATGAAGAGCTATCTCAAGCCATAGCTTGTAGCCATCTTCCACTTCATGGACTTCCAGTGGTGTCGGGTGGAGGAGAGACTTTATTATGGCCATTTTGCTTGATTCATTCGATATTACATTGAAATCGTAATAGCTATGTAGTGGATCGTACCTGAGCTTATTGTCCTCCAAACTGTACTGCATATGGGCGCGTTCGCTAAGTTGAATAGCCCCATGATGACTTAAGTATTTCAACATTTCGATCGTATATTCCCTTGTTGGAGCGAGTGCTTGTCGATATTCAAAAACGGGTTTTATAATTTTCAAATCACCGGATAAATGAGTTTTTAGTAATGCAGCAAGATATAGACGATCGCGAAGTGTTAAGTCTTTTAGATGAACAGGCGTTTTCCTAGTTTTTTTCAAAAAATCCAAGATACTTTCACTCTTGTGTTGCTCGGCAATTTTTTTCTTATGAGCTTCTTCATTTTTTCGTTCAGTGCAGCCACCACACGAACATTTATTGTTTTCATATTCATGGTCGCAAGAGAGACAGACAGTTTTTCGATGATCTGATCTCGATTGTGCTTTCGAAATAGGCAGATTGACTAAATTAACCTTGCAGTATGGGCATTCTGTATCCGATTTTTGAGGAGGAAAACATTTATATAAATTTCCACTTGAGACATCTATGTCGAATTTTTCAATCAATATTGAATGTTTGACATTTGAATAATAAAGTTGCGCAAGTTGTTCGAATTCTTCTTTGGATAAATGCTGGCTTTTATGAAGATATCTCTCATATTTGTACATTTTATACTCCCAAGGATACTTACAATCCAATAGACCCACTATAGTGGGTTGTTTAAAAGTATAACAGAAACTACACTCGTGCATATATTTTAATGAAGAAGATAAATGCAAGAATCAATAGTTTTTTCTGATGATGAAATCAGTTTGATATATAAAAGAATCGGAGAGAATGTTAAAAAATACCGAGAACTAAAGGGGATGAGCCAGCTTCAGCTCTCGAATGCCATGGGATACAGCTCGGTGAGTCTTGTGTCGGCAGCAGAACTATGTAGTGATGGAAAGCATTTTAATCTTGAACATCTTTATAAAATTGCAAAAATACTTGATGTTGAAATGTGTGAGCTAATAAAAAATTAAACATATCAGTCTATTGACTGAATATGTCGTAATTTGATGGGTGTTTGGAATATATGCAAATTAGAAAACAAACTACAAAATTGGTCGAAGAACTAATAAGTCTCAGAAATAGTCGAAAATCTGCTGATGATTTTAATTTTAATTTTCTTATCAATTTTTATGAAATTAGCAAATTGATGAATTCTCATTTGAAGAAAAGCGAATCATCATCTGAAGAATTGAAATTAATAGCGCATAGGCAATACTTTGTATTTTTAGTAAGTTGTTGGGAAACATTTTTTAGGGATTTCTTTATTTATATTCATTCAAAAGATGAAGAGTCAATAAGTAGTTTGATGAAAAAAATGAATATATATGATGATTCAATTAGCCTCAAGAATATTACATTGCCTGAGCTATTGAGTAAAAGTTTCAATTTTCAGAATATTATGGATATAGAATCGGCATTCAATACATTATGGGGATCTGATTTTTTTAACTATGTTTGTAATACAGAAACTGGTTATTGCGGTATAGGAGGAGAGATCACAAAATCCTTTTCCATTAATAACTTATTTTCTGATTGGGATAATGTAATTAAAACAACATTTGATATTCGTCACAAGGTTATTCATGATGCAAATTTTCGACCAGAATTTGATGCTCTATTTATACAAAAAGCCGAATCCTTATTTTTAATTGTTCCTCAACTCGTTACCTATTTTTTGATTGTTCGTTTCGATTTAGAACACGTATATTTATCTCATAATGGGGTTACGGTTCCAAGTATATTTACAATACATGATATTCTTGGTCAGTGGCAAGAAGTTAGAGAAAGTAAAGATTAATCTGAGGTTGGAATATAGACTTAGCAACGTGTATTCCCAATTTGGAGCAAGGGAGCGAGAAGGTAAAACTTAATTTTTCAATTATTGCCCTCCCAAAAAAGTTTATGGAAAATTGTAGAATTTAACTCTATGCCTAGTAAAGTGCACCATGGATTTGCTAAGCGCATAAAGTCCATGGCGATATCCTGGAATCTATTCATTGGGGGCAATTTTTATCTTTTTATTCACATACTTTTCATTGAAATAAAGCCAAAGCATGTGGTAGAGAAGTTGCAAGCATGCTTCTTTATGAAGAAATAATGATTCTATTTGACGTTTTTTTGTCATTTTTCAAAAATTTTAGAATGCATAGCGGTATCTATTCATTGGGGGGTATTGTTGTTGCGCATCGCTATTAATTTGGGAAGCCAATTGATTGAATGCGGATGTTTGTATTGGTTGTCTCGTATCGATCATTATCGATAAAATTAACGAATTAAAAAGCATCAACAATATTGCGATATCTCTAAAATCTCCGATATGTGCGCTCGCATATATGAAATAAAAATAGTTTGGATTTATTCTTTTTTGGTTAATGAAAGTTCTTTGAGCTATAATCTATCAACATTACAACGGATAAACTATGAACATCGCTCAAATCGAATCGAACCTCCAAGAACTCATTGAAAACTTTACCCCTCAAACCTTCGTATTTGACTTATTATCGGGATACGGATTCCCTAAAGCCGCCATCGCACGTTTGGAAAAAGGGGATCTCAATCAGCTCGAATCCAAAGGCGAATTGACCCATCGAAAACAACTCTTTTTCAAGGTCGCTCCCTCAAATGAACTTCACGCCCTCATCGATGAACTAGCCAACGATCAAAAAGCATCCAAAAACACCCCCCGTTTTATCATCGTCACCGATTACGAAACACTCCTCGCCGTTGATACCAAGACCAAAGATACCCTCGATATTAAACTGCTTGATTTGACGAAGCATTATGATTTCTTTTTGCCGTGGGCAGGTATGGAGAGAGCGCAACACAAAGACGAAAATCCCGCCGATGTTAAAGCGGCGGAGAAAATGGCAAAGCTCTACGATGAGATCGTCAAAGAGAACGCTCCGAAAACCCACGATGAAGTTCACGCCCTTAATGTCTTTTTGACCCGGTTGCTGTTTTGTTATTTCGCCGAAGATACCAATATTTTTGCCGATAACCAGTTCACCAAAGCGATCGATGCCCATACTCAGGTCGATGGTAGCGATCTGGATGCCTACCTCCAACGTCTCTTTGATGTTCTCAACACCGAAAAACGTGATGAATTGCTCCCTGAATACCTCAAAGCATTCCCGTACGTCAACGGTGGACTTTTCCGTGACCGAGTTGCACTGCCGCGCTTTACGATGAAATCTCGCAATATCATGATCGAGGTGGGAACCCTTAACTGGTCGGAGATTAACCCCGATATTTTCGGCTCAATGATTCAAGCGGTTGTCACCCCTGAACACCGTGGTGGTATGGGGATGCACTACACCTCTATCCCCAACATCATGAAAGTAATCGAACCGCTGTTTCTGAATGATTTTTATGAAGAATTTGAGCAGAGCAAGGAAAACAAAAACAAACTCCTCGCCTTCCATGGACGGCTCACCAATCTCAAAATTTTCGACCCTGCCTGCGGAAGTGGTAATTTTCTCATCATCGCCTACAAAGAACTTCGAAAACTGGAGATGAAAATTTTCAAACAAATCGATGCTCTCGCCTCTCAACGTTCATTTGCATTCTCTGAAATCAAGCTCTCTCAGTTTTACGGTATCGAACTCGATGACTTCGCCCATGAGGTTGCTATCCTCTCGCTATGGTTAGCAGAACATCAGATGAATTTGGAGTTTTTCCGAGCGTTCGGTCGAACCTCTCCGACACTGCAATTGCACCAAGGGGGCAATATCGTTCAAGGCAATGCGACACGATTAAATTGGGAAGAGGTGTGTCCGAAAGAGGATGGGGATGAGATTTATATTCTGGGGAATCCACCATATGTAGGTTCAAGAATACAAGATGACAATCACAAGGAAGATATGGAAATTGTTTTCAAAAAAGACTATAAAAGCATTGATTATATAGCTTGTTGGTTTTATAAAGGTGCAAATTATATTAGAGATTTTAAAGCAAAACTAGCGTTTGTAAGTACCAATTCTATTAGTCAAGGTGAACAGGTAGCTTTAGTTTGGCCAAGGGTTCTTAATAAAAATCTAGAAATATTTTTTGCGCATCAGTCTTTTAAATGGACCAATAATGCAAAAGCAAATGCAGCAGTTATTGTAGTAATTATAGGTATTCGTAATATTGATAATAATCCGAAATACTTATTTAAAAATAATTTTAAATTCGATGTGAAAAACATTTCACCATATCTTATGAATGGTAAAACAATTTTTATTCAAGCTTATAATACACCAATATCTAATCTTCCTGAAATTAACTTTGGTAATATGCCTGCAGATGGTGGAAAATTGCTATTAACAACGGAAGAAAAAAATCGATTAATAGAAAAAGAACCTAACTCTGCGAAATGGATAAAAAAATTAATTTCATCAAGAGAATTTTTGAATGGACAAGAAAAGTGGTGTTTATGGTTAGAAGGAATTAGTGAAAATACTTTATTGAATTTACCACTAGTTAAAGAAAGAGTAGATGCCGTAAGAGAAATAAGAAAAAAATCGTCAAGACCAAAATTAGCTGAAATCCCACATTTATTTGCACAAATTACGCAACCAGCAAATAAAAATTGTATTGTTATTCCAAAATATTCTTCTGAAAATAGACGTTATATACCAATTGGTTATTTTGATAGTGAGCATAAAACCAATGATAGCTGTTTTAGTGTAGCTACAAATGATATTTCAATTTTTGGCATTCTAACTTCTGAAATGCACATGGTTTGGATGAGAGCAGTGGGAGGGCGATTAAAGACAGATTATAGATACTCTAAGGATATTGTTTTTAATTCCTTTCCTTTCCCAAATATTTCAGATCAACAAAAAGAAATGATTGCCGAACACGTTTTTAATATCCTCCATGAGCGGGAACAACATTCCGAAAAAACACTCGCCCAACTCTACGACCCCGACAAAATGCCATCAGGTCTCCGTGAAGCCCACCATCAACTCGATTTAGCGATAGAGAGATGCTACCGTGTCAAACCGTTTGAGAGTGATGAAGAACGGTTGGAATATCTCTTCAAGATGTATGAAGAGATGACAGGGAAAGAGGGGAAATAATGCAAATAAAAAAAGTTTATATTGAAAATTTTAAAAGCTTTAAAAAGCTAGAGTTAGATTTAAATAGCGGTATTAATATTATTGTAGGAAATAATGAAGCGGGTAAATCTACGATTTTAGAAGCTATACATTTAGCTTTAACAGGATTGTTAAATGGAAAATATCTAAAAAATGATTTAACAGAATATTTGTTTAATTTCGAATGTAGACAGGAGTATTTAGCAAATCCAGAGACTTTACCATACATACTTATTGAAATATTTTTTGAAGATGGCAAATATCCACTTTTTGAAGGTAATTCAAATTATGAAAAAAAAGACAAAGAAAGTGGTGTTTCATTTAAGATTGCATTTGATGAAAAATACCAAAATGAATACAATGAGCTTTTAAAAGATAAAGACAATATAAAAACCTTACCAATAGAATATTATGAAATTTATTGGTCTTCATTTGCACGAGACAGTATTACTTCGAGAAGTATTCCTATTAAGTCGGCCTTTATTGACTCTTCCTCTAATCGTTTCCAGAATGGCTCTGATGTTTATTTGTCGAGAATTATTAGAGAAAATTTAGATGAAAATGATTTAGTAAAAATTTCTCAAGCTCATAGGAAAATGAGAGATGCATTTATGGAAGATGAAAGCATCCAAACAATCAATTCAAAAGTTAGAACTCACACGACGCTGACAGCCAAAGAGTTGGCATTATCTGTAGAATTAGTTTCAAAAAATGCTTGGGAAAGTAGTTTGATGACATATTTTGATGATATCCCATTTCATTATATCGGCAAAGGGGAGCAGTGTATTATCAAAACTGATTTGGCATTAAGTCATAAAAAAAGTAAAGAATCAAATTTACTTTTGATTGAAGAGCCAGAAAATCACCTAAGTCATACTAAGCTAAATGCTCTAATCAATAAAATCAAGACTGGAAATGAAGATAAGCAAATCATAATGTCAACTCATAGCAGTTTTGTAGCGAATAAATTAGGTTTAGAGCACTTGATCTTTTTGAATGACAAACAAACAATACGACTCAATCAATTGTCACCAGATACGCAGAAGTTTTTTGAAAAAATAGCTGGTTATGATACTTTGAGATTGATTTTGTGTAAAAAAGCGATACTGGTCGAGGGTGATTCCGATGAACTTGTAATCCAAAAAGCCTATATGCTTCAAAATAGTGGAAAACTACCTATTGAAGATGAAGTAGATGTTATATCAGTTGGTGTTGCATTTAAGCGATTTTTGGAAATTGCGGAAAAGATAAATAAAGAGGTTGTTGTAGTTACAGACAATGATGGTGATATTGAAGCTGTAAATAAAAAATATGAAAATTATTTGGGAACAAATGCCAAGCCAAATATCAAAATTTGTTTTGATAGCACTGTAGAAACTGGTGAATTGAAAATTGCCAATAAACCTTATAATTACAATACATTAGAACCTAAAATATTAAAATCAAATAACTTGTCAAAATTGAACACAATTTTTGAAACATCACATGCTACAGAAGATGAATTAAGAAAATATATGAAAAGCAATAAAACAGAATGTGCTTTAAAAATTTTTGATACAAAAGAGGAAATGATTTTTCCTGATTATATTTTAGAGGCAATAAAATTAGATGCCTAAGACTAATAAATTGATTATAGCTGCTGCTGGAGCTGGTAAAACTACACATTTAATCAATGAAGCTTTGAGGCACGATAAAGAGATATTAATCACAACATATACAGAGGCAAATGAGAATGAAATAAAAAAGAAGTTTATAGAAATAAATGGCTCAATCCCAAAAAATGTGACAATACAAACTTGGTTTTCAATGTTGTTGCAACATGGGGTAAAGCCATATCAAGACTATCTAACTGATAAAAAAATTAATGGAATGTTGTTGGTAAATGAACAATCAGGTTTGAAATTTAGAGGGAAATTCCCTGTTTACTACAAAGAGGAAGAGGTTGATAAGCATTATTTTTCCAAAGAATATAAAATTTACTCTGACAAATTGTCAAAATTTGTTTTCAAATGCAATGAAAAAAGTGATGGTGCCGTTTTTGATAGATTAAGTCGAGTTTATGATTATATTTTTATTGATGAAGTTCAGGATTTAGCTGGATATGATTTAGAGTTAATAAAACTATTGTTTCTAACTAATTCAAATATTGTATTAGTTGGAGACCCTAGACAAACAACATACAATACGCACTGGGAAAAGAAAAACAAACAATATCAAGATGGAAAGATTAAAGAATTTATTCAAAATGAATGCAAAAAAATTGTAGTTGAAATTGATGAAACGAGTTTAAACTGTAGCTATAGAAATAATGAGTTAATTTGTCAATTTTCTTCTAAATTATTTCCCGATTATCCAGTTCCTAGATCAAATCAGAATGATGATGTAGAACACAAAGGAATATACTTTATTAAAGAAAGTGATGTTGATATTTATTTGGCACAGTATCAGTCTTTACAATTGATATGGAATAGAATGACAAAAGTTAATGTAAGCTATCCTGTAATGAACTTTGGAGAATCAAAAGGCTTGGGGTTTAATAGGGTGTTGGTATATCCAACTCAAAAAATATTAGATTTTATTTTGAAAGATAAAAATCTTGACGGCTCAACTCGTGCAAAATTTTATGTAGCTATTACAAGAGCAAGACATAGTGTAGGCATTATTTATAATTTTAAAGATAGCGATAATATTGAAAATATTGAGAAGTGGGTTTGTTAAAAGGTTGAGAAAGACGTATGAAAATTTTAAAAGGAAAATAGATGGATATTAATACAACATCTTCTGTGTTAAGTAATTTTACAATTACACCCGATTGGGTAACGGCAATTGCAACTATCATTTTAGTATTGGCAACTTGTATTTATGTCTATTTTTCTTATAAGCTCACAAAAGAAACGATAAAACTTAGAGAAGTAGAAACATCTCCTTTTATTTCAATCATATTTGATACATCGTTTCAAGCGGTAAGTCATTCGAAAATAATTATCAAAAATATCGGAAAAGCTCCTGCGTATGATATAACTTTTGATGTAGAAGAAAAATACATACCTCATTTTAATGGCTATACCTTTGAAAATAAAATCGCCTATTTTGCACCTGAACAAGAGTTTTATATATTAGCCGATGGTTTTAATGCTTTAAAAGAAGCTGGCTTTGAGAGCATACCGATTACTGTTCATTATCAAGCAAAAGATAAAAGAAGCCTTATTGAATTATTTAATTTAAGATGGCAACACTTCCAATACTATGAAAAAGACACTTTGTGGGAAATCAAAAAATCGTTTGATGACCTTAATGAAGAGATCAAAGAGCTTAATAAAACAGTTAAAGATAAAAAATACTTTGTCTCAAACAAATTAAGTATCCTAGAAATTGAAAAAAAAGAAGATTGTGCACAGTTCATTTTTAGTAATGGATATATCGGCATCATCGCAAATGATGAAGTTTCAAAATTAGGATTAGGTGACATAAAAAATGTTTACCGTGATAATGGAGATCTGCTTGATCAATCAACCAATATGAGGTTTTTGGCTGAAGAGATATATCACAAATTTACAGAAATAAATGAATCAAAGGCTGAATAAATGCAAAATATCGTTGATGTCACCTATGCCCAAACCGGAGAAAGCACCTCTGTCAACCAATACGGAATGCGCCAGATGCAAGAACGTGCTTATGCGGCAAGAAATGCTCAATACCTCCTCCTAAAAGCTCCTCCCGCTTCGGGTAAATCGCGGGCGTTGATGTTTGTCGCTCTCGATAAGCTTATAAATCAGGGGATCAAAAAAGTCATTGTTGCAGTGCCGGAACGCTCTATCGGCGGATCGTTCGGAACGACCAATCTAATGATGCACGGGTTTTATGCTGATTGGGAACCTAATCCTATCTATAATCTCTGTATCCCCGGAGGTGAAGGGAGTAAGGTCGAAGCGTTCAAGACTTTTTTGGATAGTGGTGAAAAGATTCTCATCTGTACTCATTCGACACTGCGATTCGCTTTCGAACAGCTCGTAGAGAGCAAATTTAACGGTACTCTTTTGGCAATCGATGAATTCCACCATGTCTCTGTCGATGGGGATAGTCGACTAGGTGAGTTGCTACGCTCCATTATGACCAAATCGAATGCCCATATCATAGCGATGACAGGTTCGTATTTCCGAGGAGACAGCATCCCAATTCTATTACCGGAAGACGAATCGAAATTTACCAAAGTCACCTACAACTACTATGAGCAATTAAACGGGTATGACTATCTCAAATCACTGGGAATTGGGTATCACTTTTATCAGGGGAAATACACCACCGCAATTGGCGAAATCCTCGATACCGATAAAAAGACGATTCTTCATATCCCTAACGTCAATTCAGGTGAATCGACCAAAGACAAACACAAAGAGGTTGATACCATTTTGGATATCATCGGTGTGGTTGAACGTGTCGATGAGGATGGGGTTATCTATGTCAAACGTCATGGAGATGGCAAAATAATTAAAGTAGCCGATTTGGTCAACGATGACCCCAAAGAGAGGGAAAAAATCGTCACCTATCTGCGAAATATTGATTCGGTTGATGATATGGATCTCATCATCGCTTTGGGAATGGCAAAAGAGGGATTTGACTGGCCGTATTGCGAACACGCTCTCACGGTAGGGTATCGTAGCTCACTCACTGAGATTATTCAAATCATCGGTCGAGCTACTCGTGACAGTGATAACAAAATCCATGCCCAATTTACCAATCTCATCGCCCAACCTGATGCGACCGATGCGTCAGTCAAACTCTCGGTCAATAATATGCTCAAAGCGATCACGGCTTCATTGCTGATGGAGCAGGTTTTGGCTCCGAATTTCAAATTTAAACCTCGAGCCGATAACGACACCGAGCCGAATCAACCCGGAGAGATGAAGATCAGAGGGTTTAAAAAACCAACCAGTAAAAGAGTTCAGGACATCATCGAATCTGACCTAAATGATCTAAAAGCGACGATTTTACAAGATGATGCGATGCTCAAAGCAATGCCAGGGAATGTCGATCCCGAAGTGATCAGCAAAGTCCTCATTCCGAAAATCATCAAAGTCAAATATCCCGACCTTTCCGAAGATGAAGTCGAACAACTTAGACAGCACGTAGTTACCGATTCGGTCATTAAAAACGGAGAGATCAAAGAGAGCGGCGGTAAGCAATTCATCTCTATGGCAGGGAAATTCGTCAATATCGATGATTTGCATATCGATCTGATTGATAGCATCAATCCATTTCAAAGAGCTTTTGAAATCCTCTCAAAATCGGTGACGACTCAAGTGCTAAAACTCATCCAAGAGTCCATCGAAGCGACACGGATTCAAATGAGCGAAGAAGAAGCGATTGTCCTATGGCCGAAGATCAATGCGTTTATCAAAGAGAAAGGTGTTCAGCCGGATATCAACTCGTTTGACCCGCTTGAAAAACGCCTCGCTGAAGCAATCGTTTATCTCAAAGACCTCAAACGGAAGATGCAAGCCTAATGGATAATACTCTCAAGCTCCTCGAAATTTTTGCCAATGACCCGTTGGGACTTTTGGAAGTCAAACCCGCTTCCTCTCCGGCACGAAACGAAGATGAACGACTAGTCGCTTCATTCGAAGAAATAAACGATTTTGTCGATAAACACCAAAGAGAGCCGCAAAAAAATATGAAAGAGATGCAGGAAATACAACTTTTTTCAAGACTCAAAGGGTTGCGTGAAAATCCCGAAAAAATGGAATCACTCCGTCACCATGACCGACACAATTTATTTCCGACCGAGGGTGTGGTCGAAGTCAATTCCATAGAGGATATTTTGAACGGGGATATGTTCGGGATTTTGGATGATGCGGAGGATATTTTTACCCTCAAACACGTTCCACAAGATAGAGAACAAGCCGAACTAGTTGCAAGACGAGAATCGTGCAAAGAGTTTGAAAAATACGAGCACCTTTTTAAAGAGTGTCAGGCTGATTTAAAAGGCGGAAAACGCAAATTGATTAAATTCAATGAACGTTTTTTAGAAGAAGGGAACTTTTTTATTCTCAAAGGTGTGATGGTTTATTTAGCAAAAATCCATGAAGCTAAAAAAGATAAATTTCAAAAACTTGACGGTCGTACACTCTGTATTTTTGAAAACGGAACACAGTCGAATATGCTTATGCGTTCATTGGGAAAAGGACTTTTCGATGATGGATATGCTATCAGTCAACACGAAGACAAAGTGATGGATAAATTAGCCGGTATTGCTGATGAAGATGAATCGACAGGTTATATTTATATTCTGAAATCCAAAAGCACAAAAAGCGAAATCCAATCTTATGAACACCTCTATAAAATTGGTTTTTCAAAAGTGGATGTCAAAGAACGGATCAAAAATGCCGAAAATGAACCAACCTATCTGATGGCTCCGGTTACTATCGTCAGCGCATTTGAGTGCTATAACATGAACCCGCAAAAATTAGAGCAATTACTTCATCGATTTTTTGGAGAGGCGTGTTTAAATATCGATATTTATGACCATGAAGGACAACGCCATATGCCGAGAGAATGGTTCATCGCTCCGTTGGACATTATCGAAAAATCAATAGAGATGATTTTAACGGGCGATGTATTGGATTATCGATATGACAGTGAACGTCAGATGATTGTGGGGAGATAGCAGGGAAGTATCAATATTCAGTCATGTTGAAACTGCAAAAGGCCTTCTCTTGAAACTGTAGGTAAGGCTTTAATGTTTTTTCAATTTTTTTAATTCATTTCTTTCGGCTTTTCTCCTTAAAGATCGAGGAAGTTTTGACGCAGAATACTTTTTCCTCTCTGCTTCCAAATGAAGTTGGTAATCTCGGAACATATCTCCGCCAAGCTGTGCAATATTTGGACGCTTTTTAATACCTTTTTTAATCAGCTCATCAACTGCATCATATTCTTTGTAAATTTCCATGCAATATTCATTATAATCGAATTTAAGAGGATTGGGCATAGTAATAGTTGTGCTGTCTTTTAACGTGAAGCTTGGTAGTAAAAGTTTTTTAAAATCAAATTTAAAACTTTTATACAAATGGGCTTTCTTGGTATTATTGTCTCCAATTGCCTTTAGGGGATTGTGGTAATTGATAGATTTTAAATGCTCCAGCAGGGTTTCAAGATCTAATGTATACATTTTTTCAACAAATTCAGGAGCCGATTCATCATTAGTTATTATTCTTAACAGTTTTGCTAATTCCAAATCTATATCAAAATCTATACTTTCTTCATGCCCACTTGCAAGCCATTGAATAAACATAAGGAAAAACGATGCCCTGCTAGAACCACGCGCATGATCGTGAATTAAAAAACTTGCAAATTTTTCGTTTGCTTTAAAAACATCTTGAATATAAAAACGACTAATCTTGCCAAAAAGAAATATGGGCATATTTAATACTAATTTAGCAACAGAACTGACAATTTCCAATACTTTAAAATTATCTAAGCGAGGAAAAACTTGTAAAGTATGTCGAATCATTATTGTATATTCTGACATCTCGCAATTATTGACGTCATTTTCAAGCTGCTGATTAAGTTTTTGGAGTTCGTCAGTTTTATCTATATCTTCGCATCTGTCTATAATATTGCGTTGAAACAAAATTTCTTGAGCATATGCATTAGCTTCAATGATGGCCAACATGCTTAAGGGTATTTGACAAATAGGATCTCCAATAGGTCTTCTATTTGCATCATATATGACACGAGCTTTATCATACAAAACATATTCTACGTAGACGCCCAGAGCCTCGTCATGGTTCAACCGGTAGCCTACGGTAGTAGAATTATCAATTTTTTTATCAGATTTTTTGATTAAATCATGAAGTCTTTTCTCTGCGAGATTCATGCAAAATACTTCATATCTATTATCTATATCTTCCGGCGATCTTTTTTCATATATAGTATTGTATAGATTCAGTGTTCGTATATTGTATTCTATGCCCCAAAGCGTGGTAGAATGGTCTAAAAAATGTGTGTACTCATGCCATAAAATGGAATGAATATTTTTCATAATATTGAAATCATTTTTACTTAGCTTTTCTGATGCTCCTATAGACAATGTGCGTTCTATTTCTTGTTGAAAATGGGCTCCATATTTATACAGTTCAATTTGATATGAAAAATGGTTATAAGTAGCTACATTTGATGCTTCATGATAATGTTGTCGGCTGATTTTTAAGTTCATTCTTGATCGTTTTTGAATTCGCCTGGCGAGAAATAACTCATTTCTTCGTCAGAAAGAGTTACTGTAACATTTCTTTTTGAATCGACTTTATATTTTCCCTTGACTCTTATTAGTCCGAGATCTACGCCTTCCATGATTCCAGAAGATGAATCTGGCCAAACTTCATTCGGTAGACCTTCTACGCCCAACCTAAGGCTATCCCAGATTAAAGTAATATATGATGGTCCGCCATCGAATGATGAAGAAACAATACCAACCAATCGCCCATCTTCGTTGAATACGGGTCCCCCGCTCATTCCGCCATATGTTTCCATATTAACTTCAATACAAGGCGATGGCATTCTCTCTCCTCTGCCATGGGGAAAACAATTTGTAACAAGTCCTGAAGAAATAAGAGGGGTTAGTAGTTTATTGTTGCCCTCAACGGTACCGTTACGAAACCCAATGGCCCAAAGCCTAGTTCCTGGCAACGGTAAGCATAGTTCCATTGGAATAAGAGACAGAGGATATTCTAGGTGTGCTTCAGAATGAAGATCGCATGAGACAATTGAGAGATCAGAAACTATTTTATTGTTTTTATCCCACGAATGATTTTTACTGGGGCCTGAGCAAGTTACAGTCGCGGTTGGCAACCATGCCCTTGCTTTACCTTCAGGCAAATACGACAAAAAAACCGGTCCAGAATCAGAAGTAGGGAACTCCTTGAGTACGTGTGTGGCTGTTAAAAGCATGCCAGGTCCAATAATAATTCCACTTCCAACATTTTGAAGTTTTTCACCAAAAAAACCTGAGATAGAAACTATTGAATTGCTTACTTGGTGTAAACTATCCAATGAACCTATTCCATCATCACTTGTAAAGGCTGGGCGTCCCCATTCCAGCTTCATCTCAGCTAACTCTGCATTTTTTGCGGTAATCTCTACTCTATGCACGTGCAGCCCTGTTCTATATTTTGTGGTTCTCAGTATATCTCAGATATGCGTGATTTTGCAAACCTTTAAAGTCAAATGATATTCCGGATGAGAATAAATATAAAGCTAAGAAAATGACTTATAAGCGCAACTTCAGGACTTATGACAACTTAAGAAGGGCCGTAGTTGTCATGTGGAAAAATCGATTTCTCTGGCTTATTGTCTGAAATGTATGTGAGTCGAGTGGATAATATAGCCCATTCTCTATGCTTTTTCCTTGATAGCCTCTGCAATTTTTTTTGTGATGCTTCTGACTTCACTGAACCTTTTGTGAAGAATTTCCATTGTGTAGGCTGTGATATAATTATTGGGGTTGAAATACGTGTCAGTACTGCTAGTGCCAGAGTGTCCCATTTTACGGGCAGTGATCATTTTGGTAATTTCTACAATATTTTTACGTGTTCCTCCGCCGATTTCAATGGAGTTGAGCTTTTCGTCTTGTGCTAGCGTCAAATATGCGGCAGATGCCATAAGAGTGCCAAACATATGTCTAAGCAGGTGGAAGCCTCCTTCTAACTGTAGTTCGCTATACTGGGGATACCTCGCCTTTATTGCTTCGATGTCTGTCTTTAGACCTGAATATGCTTCTGTTGGAAGTAAGCGTTTGCCGGTCGAGGTTTGAAAGACAAAGGGATTATTTTTCCTATGTGTGGTTGGCGTATTATTGCGGACCTTTAAATAAGTCTCAAAGAACATATCCTTCCACTCGTCAAATATGAAAAAAAGATATCCTTCGTCATCGCCTATGCTTGGAATTTCACCTGTCTTCCACCTGATTAGTGAATGCGGACTAAGGCTGATGTGGATACCTTTTTCTTTTAATAGTGTCTCTCGTCGTGGTTGATCCAAAAAGAGGTAGCCCTTCGCGTCAGTTGGCAATTGTTTGTTCTTGGATTTAGGGTTGATAAGAAACACACGCTTGCGCTCTTGATCGACGTCAAACCAGGTCAGATGAAGCGCTTGGCCTATACGCGCCGATGTAGCACAGAGTAGATAAAGCAGTTTTCGCTCCGGAGGGGCAACAGTTAAAAGGCGCTCAAATACATCAAGTGGCATCGCCTTTGTGTTCTCTAGTCCTGTCCCTGTGGTTGTCCCGATTCCCCTTTTTGCTCCTTTGATCATGCCTGTTAGTGCAGTTATACGGTTTGCCATGGATAACCTCATGAGTCCTTTAGCCTTCAAGCCATATGCATGGCCCTTGGAGTGCTTATCTTTGACCTCAAGTCCCTTCATGTCGAGCTTATTAAAGTAAAAATCGCTCTGAGGAACCACCGGAAGGCTGTCATCCTCTGAAAGAGTTTTGTTGTCATAAATGAATTGGAAGAAAGATTGCAAGGCCTCTAGATCATTAATGACACTGTTTGTCTTTTTGGCCTCGTAGATGACCTGCCTAAAACTGATGGAATCTGTTTGGAGCTCCTCTTCAATCTTGAAGCCTTTCTGGGTGATGACTTTTTTGTAGCGTGCAAGATACTTAGTTAGTGACTCGTTTTTTTCGACAGGGAAGTAGAGTGCAAATATCCAAAATTTGAAGATGTACCCAGCTTGACTATAGACCGTTCCCTTTGATCCCTCATTCAGGTTTTTCCATTCGCTCCACATTGGAATGAACGGATCGGTGTAGTCTAATCCATCTTTCTTGTGATGGAAGTAAACCTTGTCGTTGATCATCATATAATTTGCATTGTTTTTCATGATTCCTCTTTCAACATGATCAACAGTATAATCACTTAAGACAATCGTTTATTGAAAAATTGACATTTTGTCATATTTACCATATTTTATTGACGAAAAAATCTTGTATGCTGCGTATGCGCAATAAAGGAGAAAAAGCTTTGTCTGTCAATCAGAATAATAAACCCATCAAGGGCCAAAACAAGCTTATTTTACCATGCGGTAGGAATTGTAGTATCTGTGAAGACGAATTTGGTGCTGTTGTTCGCCTGACCTTGAAAGTTGGTTGTGAGCAAGATAATCCACTGTAATTTTATTGATTCACATGATGAGTATGTGAAATGTTATTCTAGTTATTTAACCAATGATGATAAAGCTAAAAAGAGTGATAATTCAACAAATTCCAATAGTATAAATAACTCGATCCAAAACCCTCTCCTCGCAGGGGTTCCTACCGTCTCCATCGAGCGCTATCTCAGCCGTTTGGTACAGTCGAAAAAATACACCATCGTCCTCGTCCGTCAGCAGGGTGAAGTTCCGAATATCCGCCGCTACATCTCCAACATCATCTCTCCGGGGACGAACTTCGACTACATCGCCGAAGCGAGCGAAAACTATATCGCCTCGCTTTTGA
>NZ_JAQTUH010000016.1 GCF_028710345.1 Sulfuricurvum sp.
TAATTTCACTCACGGCATGAGGGTTACGAATATCACTATCTGACAAATTAATCGAAAATTCTTCTTCACGTGTGGCGAAAAGGGTACACGCTTGATAAATAACTTCCAATGTAATTTGAGGATAAAGCTTGGTTTGTTTAGCGATAGGTAGGAATTCCATTGGTAAAATAATATTCCCATCCTCATCAATCATTCGGACTAATGTCTCATATTTAACAATTTTTCCTGTCTCTAAGTCTGCAATGGGTTGATAATAACAAATAATACGGCGTTCAAAAAGTGCTCTGCGAACATTCGATGCCATTTTCAAGTTCGTACGGTAATGTTCTTCTACCCCCTCATCTTCATTATAAAAAGCAATCTGTTTTCTATTTTCTTTGGCATAATGAAGTGCGATATCAGAACGTGTTAATGCTTTTTCACTCCCCATTGCGACTCCGATAGTTACCCTAATATTGAGACTTTCTTCGTTGACCATAAACGTTTTTTCTTCTAAAAGTTTCATCAACGTTATCAAACGATGTTCCAATTCACTTTGAGAAATAGTATGAGTAAAAGTCAAAGCAAATTCATCTCCGCCCAAACGATAACATGTAGTTGAAAGATTATTAAGCCAATTTCCAATTTGTATTAATATCTCATCTCCAATAGTAATACCAAAAAAATCATTTACCTCTCTAAAATCATCAATATTAACAACAGCCAAAGCAGTTATCTCATTTTGTACCAATTTTTCCTGTAATCTGTACCGATTTGGCAATCCGGTAAGTCGATCAAGATAATATTGATTTTCTAACTCATGCGTTTTTTCTTGGACAGTGATTTCCAATGAGGTATTCATCGCTTCAATTTGTTCGAGATAAGCTTGAGTTGTATTTTGCATCACATTAAACGCCGTCACAATCTGTTCAATCTCAACACTTCCGTCTTCTTCAAAATCCATTTGATCTCCGGGTTTATAAAAGCGCACTTTTTTAGCAATTTTAGTTAATGGTGAGAGTAGATAGCGCACCCACCATACTGCCACAAAAAAAATCACCAAAATACTTGCCCCTACTCCATAAACCATTGTTTGGATAGATTGACGCGTCTCATCATAAGCCAAATCACTGTACTTTAACATAACAGATGCCATAGAATTTCCACTTAAAGGATCAATAATAGTATGTGTGACTTTTACTGCTTCATGTCGAGATGATATTTTTTCATTACTACTTATATAATGAAATAACGACTTTCCAACTACGTCATATACTTGAAGTTCAGTAACATCTTCTACTGAAATTGCTGGGGCAACCTTTTGTTTAATTTGGTCATTTAATTTTAAATAAATAGCAATTTGCAATGGTTTTTCTATGGTTCGTAATAATAAATTCGCTTTTTGTTTTTCCGAAACCAATATAGTATTTTCAAAAACAATACTAACAACGACACCAAGTGACATAAAAACTAAAAGAAAAATTAAAATCAACGACACAACAATTTTATAGGAGAGCCGTAGTTTTGAAGGATTTAACATTAAAGAACCTTGTACTACATAAATTAATTATTTTTCTGAATGCACATTCAATATTTTGGGTAATTCTATCCTAATAAATATTGAAATAACCCTATAGATTTGTATTTTCAGCACTCATTAATCACTTATTGATTATCTTTATACTTAAGGAATTTTTGATTATTTATTCAATAGCCAAATACCATCCTCCTTTCATGAAAGAAGACTAATGATAACCCGTTTTTCCCTTGCTCTTTTATTGGTCCCTTTTTCACTTTTTGCTACTGAAGCAAAGACAAATCTTCTTACAATACTAACAGACGATATAAATTCTATCGCACAAACCGCCAAAGATCAACGAGCCAATATCGATTATCTCCCCTACGTTATGAGTGTGTTTGACGGCGAAGAGCTCTCCCGCGCCGGAGCATCATCGCTGAAAGAGGCTCTTAGTTTAGTCGCGGGTGTCAATATCGCCAGTGACAATCTATCCCTTTTCAACCCCGTCTTTCGAGGTTCCAATCCGGTAGCTTACGGCCAAAGTAAACTTATCGTCGATGGTATCGAGGTTAATGACCTCTTCTTTGATGGCTATACCGCTTATCTAAGTATGCCGATCGATATGATTAAACGGATTGAAGTTGTCCGTGGTCCGGGCAGCTATAGTAACGGTCACAATGGCTATGCAGGCTCAATCATCATCACAACCTATAAATCTGAAATGTCCACCGGCGATAGCGGCCGATGGTTTACCTCAGTAGGAAACAACCGCACCGGCAAAATCGGCGGTTCATATGTGATGAAAGATGACGATTTTTCGTTTGCGGCAGATATCTATACTGTACACGATGATCTCTCCCTCTCATATGGAAAAGACGGTATGAGTAACGGCATCTTAAGTTATGATAGCCTAGGTATCAACAACCGCCCTCTTTCTCGATCAGGCAATGCCCCATCATCTACCGATGCAACTATGGCATCGGCTACTATCAGCAAAGGGGCTTTTTTCGCCGATGGACGGTTCTCCACCTATCAACATGGTTCAGAGGGTGGAATCAACTATGCTCTTGCCTCTGATGGAGATCACTACAACGTCGATCAATGGCACATAGGTGTCGGAGCCCACTATACTGCGGGAGATTTTGCAGGAACCATACAAGCGGCAACGACCCAAGATAGCTTCACAAGCCATCAATTATTAGGTCCTGTGGGACTGGTATTACCAAAACCTATAACATATTTTCCCGTTGTCACTTTTAATGACGGTTTTTATGGTATCCATGAAGCTTTTATCCGAACCTATCAGGTCAATAATACGCTCTCAGGCTCTGTATACGGCGGAGATGTCACAGTAGGACTACACGGATCATGGAGCAGTGTCAGCTCTGAGAAAACAATCACAACCGATAGAAACAGCGGAACCGGATTAACCGATTACTCAACGTCACTCCCATTTTTCAACCCTAACGGCTCTATCAATAATCAAACGGCGTACATCACCTATGAGCGTGCGCTTAGTACAAATTTGATCGGTTACGCTTCCCTTACACTCGATCATCGTAATGGGTTGGCAACACAAATCGATCCACGTTTTGCGGCCGTTTACACACTCGATCCGAATAATTTGCTCAAGTTTTCAATCTCCCGTGCACATAGGAATCCCTCTTGGCAAGAGATGTTTACCCTCAATAATAGCGCACGCTGGGGCAATCCCGATCTGCATCCTGAAACCGTCATAGCGTATGAGACCCAATACATCCATAAATTTGAAACGGATCATACCATTTCACTCAATCTTTTCCGCCTCGACAATAATGACCAAATCTATCTCCAATACAACGCACCCGCAAGACGTTATGAATATGTGAACGGATCAGAAAGCCTCATTCAAGGTTTTGAAGCAGAGTGGCGTAAACGCTATGATGACACCTCTTTTTACACAGCATACACCCATATTTGGGCCGAAGACGGTAACGGGGTGACACTACCTAATGCTCCGACTGATACAGCGCGAGGATTTATCACTCAAAGTTTCAATGAGAACTGGTATGCTTCAGTCGCCGGACGATGGCAAAGTGCCACACCCAGAGCTGTAGGTGACACAAGAGATGAGATGAAATCCATCGCTATAGTCGATACCTCTATCGGATATAAACTCCCTCGCCTTCACAGTGAAATCCAGTTGACTCTCAAAAATATATTCAATGAAACTGAGTTTTATCCAAGTCCAAAAGGGACTTATAACGATGATTATCCCGCGCTCGGACGTACTTATTTAATTACTTTAAGGGGAACATTTTGAAATACATACTATCACTATTACTTTTTGTAAACACATTGGCTTGGAGTGCATCGTATGATCCATTTTTACTTAATACGCATCTCTCTTTACTCCCAAAAATTGCTATGCTCGATAAAAATCTCGTTTCTCATAATAAATCTCCACTTAAAATTTTAATTGCTTATGAATATGGGGATGAAGAAACTGCGGAATCGTGTTCTAAAATTTTGATGACTAAATTTAATGGTAATGTCAACGGACATCCATTAATCGTGACGGTATTACCATTTGATAAACTCGATGCATCAAACTCTTACCATCTTATCTATGCCCTAAAAGCAAGTTTGTCTCAGCTCAAAAAAGTTCATAATGCCGTTGGGTCATCAGGGGCATTAACAGCCCTTTACGATGCGGATAAACTTGGAGATGACGGTCTTTTGCTCTCAATACAAATGGAGCGAGCTCCTGTTATCTTAATCAATTCAAAAGCACTTCGTGAAAACCGATTTTCATTTCCCGATAGTTTGCTTGAAATAGCTAGAATCATTTAACACTTAGTGTAGCTCTTTTTGGTTCATCTTCGCTTGTAATGTATTAGAAATATTCATTAAGGCAAAGGTGACAATAAAAATCATCAAGCCAGGAAAAAAACTTACCCACCAAGCAATATCTATCACCTCTTTACCGCCACTGAGGATACTCCCCCAACTCATCTGCGGTGCGCTAATCCCAAGCCCTAAAAATGAGAGACCTGATTCCGCCAAAATCGCCCCCCCTACACCGAATGTAAAACTCACTAAAACAATAGGGGCGAGTAATGGAGCATAATATTTGAACATTATTTTTAAAGGGTGTACGTGAGCAATATGGAGAATTCGGATAAACGGTTTAGAACCAATTGCAAAACTTTCAGATCGGATTAAACGTGCCGTTCCCATCCACCCAGTTATTGATATAATCAATATTAATACCCAGACAGAAGCATTAACATAGCTCACTAATGTTAAAAGTAAAAAAAGTGTCGGGAATGTCAAAAAAAGATCGACAATGATAATAAATATTTTATCAAATCCACCTCGCAATAATGCAGCACTGATACCATAAACTAATCCGATTATAGTTGATATAAATGCGCTTGCAAAGCCAATAATTAAAGAAACTTCACCACCTTGCATTAAACGGGCAAGCATATCACGACCAAGTCTATCGGTGCCAAGCCAATGGAACGATGATGGTGGAAGCAAGATAGATGTTTTGTCTAAATACGATGGATCAATAGTATAGAAGTAGGAGCCAAAAAATGAAAAAAAGATGACACCGACCAAAAGGGCGGTACTCATATAAAACATTACGCCTTGATTCCTAAAAGGGTCGTCATCATTTGATCGATAGTGGTTATTACCTTAGCAGCAGCACCGTAAGAGGTTTGATAACGGATCAAATTTGCCATCTCTTCATCAATATTTACTTTAGTAATAGAATCATACTCTTGTTTTATAGCATTAAATTGAGCGGTTATCGACTGGTTTGCAGTAATCGCTGCATTTGTCTGCGTACCAACTCGTGTTGCAACGACATCATAAAAACCATACAGAGTATCGGAAGTTGTTTTATTGCTACCTTCATTAAAATCCATAGAATTAAACTGAAGATTTACCATATCCAATGCAGTTTGGTTATCTCCGGCAGCAGGAGATTTGTACGCTGTAATATTGGTAGGGTTATTTTTCAAACTACTATTAAGGGAGATATCTCCAGAATTATACCCATCAAAAAATCGGCTCATACCTGTTACGCCGGCAAAATTTGTCCCATTATCTTGAATAGCAAACGTATAACCTGAAGTGGAATATGCACTGGAGAGAGAAAGACCTAAAACATTATTAGAAGAGACAAAAGAGGTACTCACTATATTGTTAATATCGTTTAGTCCATTATTGTCTTTGTTATCATCTTTTTGTATTTTAAGTTGTTCAACAATACTATTTGGGGTCACACCATCGCTTAAAAATGCTCCTGAGTTATCCATTACCGTCGAAGCATCTACAGTGATACTGCGTCGCCCCATTTCTTTTCCACTACTATCATACACTATAAAATCAAATGTACCGACTTTAAAATTTTCACCTGTACTCAAAAGTGTTTGATCTGATCCAAATGTCAGTGGATTAGACTGCATTGTATCAGTAGCACTTTGCGCATAGAGATTGTTGGTTGATTCAATGAGCCCTTTTGCAAAAATATCCAATGAATTTATTGTCTCTTGTAAAATTCCATTATCAAAAGAACCTTGAGAATTGATCGTACTTCCTCTTAATGCCAATAACGCCCCTACCTGACCACCTTTAATTGAATCAGCCAAAGGAAAACGGACCCCATCTTGACGTTCATAATAAATATCATTAAACTTACCAGCATTATTACTGCTATCCATCCCGATAGGATGGTATGTTGCGCCATCAACAATATTATAACCGCCTACTTGGATCAAATAATTTCCATTTTTTTCAGCAATATTACTATCAGCACCCATATTACTCATAATCTTATCAGAAGTTATAGTGGCACCAACAAGCTTTGTTAGAGACATTTCCAATACACCACGTTGATCACGCAAATCATTGGCATTACTCACCCCATCACTCTCTGCCAGTGAAATTGCTTTATTAATACTGGCAATTTGCTCCCCTATTCGGTTTACTTCATCAATGTTGGTTTTAATTTGACCATCTAACGAATTTTGTAAATCAGAGATTTGTGTACGAGTTTGAGCAATATGTTGTGTTAATGTTTGTGTTTGTTGCGCTAAAGCTACTTTTATAGAAGAATTATCAGGATTGGATGCAAGAGACTGCCATGAATCAAAATAGCTTTGCAAATCGGCTTTAATCCCAACATTCTGAATATCAGGAAAATAGGTAGAAAGCTCTTTTAAGTTTTTAGTCATTGCATCAGAATAGGATTGGTTTTGAGCACTTGTTGCATATCGGTTATAAACAAATTGATCAAAAACACGAGCAATTTCAGTTACTTGTGTCCCATTACCTTGCTGACCTGGAACAATACTAAGGGGCATTGCTTCTGAAGTGACAACACGTTGTCGCGTGTATCCTTCTGTATCAGCATTGGAGATATTGTGTCCTGTTGTATCGATGCCGATTTGCGCCGCATTTAAGCCACTATAGCCAATATGTAATGCACTAAAAATAGATCCCATCTTATACTCTCACTTCCAAAAATGAAGCCTCTTTTGAGATAACAGAGTTATACCCTTGCATTTGTGTAGGGAGAATTTTTTCTAACAATGAGTTATAAAATGCCCCTACACTCAGCACCATTTTTGCGTATTGTTGGTTGACTTCTCGCAATTTCGAGAGATGATTTTTTAGATTTTCCAATTGTTTATGCTCTTCGTCACCCAAAAGTTCCGCAAGAGGTTTTGTCGGCTCCAATGTCATCAATTTAGAAATCTCATGATCTATCATCGCTTTTTTATGTTCAAAACTTTTGATTTTTTCTTCTTTGAGTGCAAGACGATCAAACTGAGGATTATGCTTTGCTTCTTTAATATCATCAATATCTTCTAATGAAAGATGAATCAATTTATCGAGATCTTTGATAGCATTGTCTAATTGGAACGATAACATCATAAACTCCTAACCATGCATTTACTGCATCTATATTACGTCAGCTCTTGAGCGATCCTCTTGGCTAACGATTCAATATCGACACGATAGCTGCCGTTTTCGATAGAGGCTTTGAGCTCATCGATTCGACTTGTGTCACCTTGCTTCTGCACCTGTTGAACAGACTTCTCTTGCTCTTTAAGCTTTAGAGATCCATCCTGATATGCCCCTTTAATGAGGGAGCCGTTAATACTTGAAATCATCGTGATTCCTTATTATTTTGTTTATGATCGTGATACATAGAGTATCGACCAAAAACAAAAAAACTTTAGTGTTTTTCGGCTTTTTGACTCAAATGTTCAAACAACATTTGTGAAAATCCAAATCCTCCCGCACTGGCATTTGAAAGCTCTTCTCGATACATCGATTTAAAAATTTTATCACCCGGATCGTTGGAACTGGTAAAAACATTTTTTTCATCTTTCATTGCCTCATCCAACATCATTTTGATAATGATGGATTCAAATTGATCGGTTTTTTCATGAAGCGCTTTATCCCCCTCTTTTGTCCCGATGGTTGGAACTGCTTTTTGATAATTTACATTTGCTATTTCCATTAGATTACCTCTAAATCACACGAGATAGCACCTGCACTTTTCATTGCTTGAAAAATAGAGATCATCGCTTTCGGACTTGCACCTAGCTTTTGAAGTGAACGGGCTATATTGGCTACCGTAGTTGTCCCTTTTTGGGTATAAACCTCATTTTCATTGAGCCCTATCACCAAATTTTTATCCATTTGGACACTTCCGTTAGGTTTAGACACACCCTCTTGAGCTAAAATCTTCACTGTAATCTCACCTTGTGTGACCACAACCGGCTTGATTTCAATATCAACACCCGCAATGATAGTTCCCGTACGCTCATTAATAATAATTTTTTGTTCTTGGCTAAAATTAAATGAAAGGTTCTCCACTTCTGCGATAAAAGCAACCATGCTTTTATTTTTCGGACGATTAATCGTAATGGTACGCGCATCAATAGCACGAGATGTATTCTCATCGTATTTTGCATTGATAGTATTTTGTATCGCTGCGGCATTCGCGAAATTAGACGTTTTAAGAGAAAGGGTAAAGCTCTCTTGGTGTGCTAAGTCTTGCGCTATTTCACGTTCAACCAATCCACCTCCATACACCATCCCTACTGTCGGATGAGATTCTGCCCCCGCACCTTTTTCATTTTTACCGCCAATCGTAATAGCCCCTTGCGCTAAGGCATAGATTTTACCATCCACCCCTTTAAGCGGTGTCATGAGAAGCGTCCCACCCTCTAACGATTTAGCATCACCGATAGACGATACAGTTACATCAAACGCATCACCTTGACGGGCAAATGGGGCGAATTTAGCCGTTACCACAACTGCAGCAACGTTTTTCGATTTAATGTCGGTTGGAAGCATATCGATATTCATCGCTTTGAGCATATTGGCAATCGATTGGAGAGTAAATTTAGAGGTAGTGCCATCACCCGTTTTTTTCAAACCGACAACGAGAGAGTATCCGATGATTTGGTTATCACGAACCCCTATAACATTGGCTACTTCACTAATCCGTGTTGCGTGTAAAGAGCTAAGTAATAGTAAAAAAAGAGTTATTTTCTTCATCAAAATCCTTTGGAATACAAAGGATAAAGCAAAGATTATTCCACGTTTTACGCGTAGTAAGTGAGTGACGTTTTTCCGAATTTTTTAAATTTAATGCGGCTGTATTCCCCTATCGTTTCAGGAAGTTCAAGCGTACTCATATGCTCGATAATGATGAGTTTCGTAAGGCTTAGAGGCAATGATGCGATTAGAGCTATGGTTTTATCATAAATTGCTTCCATCCCCTCACGGATTGAAAATGGAGGATCGACATAGATAAAAGCACTCTCCCCAAGTGTTTCAAGCCGTTTTTTTACTTGTGAAATAGTCGAGAAACTGTCTCCCTCGTAAACTTCACAGGCACTTGGATCGGTTTGGGCTATATTAGAGCGTAACGCTTTAATCGCATCACGGTCCCTCTCCATAAAAATGATCTTCTTAGCCCCACGGCTCAGTGCTTCAAGCCCGATAGAACCGCTCCCCGAAAAAACTTCCACCATTACTGAGTCAATTACATCAAACTGAATGGTATTAAAAAACGATTCGACCACAATCATTTTAGAACTGCGAGTAGTCTCTTTGGAGGGGAGTTTTAAACTTTTCCCTTTGTACTTTCCGGCAACAATTTTTTTGGTTAACACAGAATCATTTTTCATAAAACGCCCGTACTGCTTTGAGGATATTCGCTTGGTATTCGCGGGTTAGTTTTTCGATATGGTGCTCTAAAATCTCAAATCCGACACGATTATCACCCAGTTTTTCTGTAATATCTTCTTCTATTGCTGAAGATCCCAATCCTTGTGCCTTCTGGAGAGAGAGATGTAACGCTTCGAACAACTGCGCTTTTGAAAATGGTTTTACCAAATCGGCAGTAGCATCGGAAGAGATATAAAGTGTCGGGTATTCATCATCGATAATAGCTTTATCACGAATAATAATGTCACACTGACGCCGTGAGCTTAAATGCCCCTCTAAAAATAGCTCCAATGAGCGTTGCAATAATGGCGAATCACATTGAATAGCTACTTTCACTATGCTCACCCTCCATTAGTTTGAATACACTATATTAATTATTGTCGGTATTTTAGCATAGATTATTGGTCACGTAAGTATTCTACGAATTTTCATTGAGTGAAAATATATGGTAATGCTCCTCTGTATTGTGCTTGGCGTAATACATAGCTTCATCAGCACTTTTAAGTAATTCTGATCTCTCAGTACCGTGATCAGGATACATAGCGATACCGATACTGAGTGAAGGCTGGAGAGTGTATTCCTCTATTTGGACAACTTTGTGTGCTTTTTCCATCAGATGTTGAGCAATTTGAATCGCTTCATAGCTATTTGAAATGGTTTCAAGAATCACCACAAATTCATCTCCCCCTAACCGTGCAACGATATCTTCTGATCTTACCCCTTCTTTTAAAGCATTGGCAACTGTTTGTAATAAAACATCCCCAATATCATGTCCCATCGTATCATTCACCTCTTTAAACCGGTTAAGATCAATAAAGAATAAGGCAAATTTTTGCTGCGTATAGTGTGCACGAAGAAGTATTTGATCGAATTTTTGCTCGAAGTAAAGGCGATTTGCTAATCCTGTTAAGGTATCGGTATGAGCATTATCATAAAGCTGTTGTTCATACGCTTTTTGCATACTAATATCAGTCAGGATAGAAACATAACGGATCAACTTATTATTTTCATCATAAACAGCATTAATACTTTGCAATGATGGATAAATAGAAGCATCTTTACGTTTATTCCATATTTCTCCATGCCATTTTCCTGTTTTGGCAATTTCATCAAACATCTTTTCATAAAACGAATGATCATGTCGCCCTGATTTGAGAAAATTTGGAGTTCTTCCAACCGCTTCATCTAATGTGAAACCTGTCACATTGCTAAACGCTTCATTAACTTTAATAATATTTTTCTTAGCATCCGTGATAAAAATAGCCTCCTGTGAATTTTCAAAAACAACAGCAGAAAGAAGTAATTCTGCTTCTCTCTTTTTAAAATCACGTATGTCTTCAACACTCAACCATATATAGTGAATCTTTTTCATCATTACCAGCTCACCGGAAAGCTTAATCGGAATCCGTTCACTGTTACTGTTAATATAGCAACTTTCACATGTGGGAAGCGTACCTGTCTCTATGAGACGCTTTATCTGCTTTTTTTCATTATCGACATATTTTTCATCAAGCAAATCAAAATAATTGAAAGCTAAAATTTCTTCAAGCGTTCGACCTACAATTTTTAGAAATGTATAGTTTGCATCAATAATTTCTCCATCTATCGTGCATAATACTAATCCTGTAGATGACTTGGAGATAAGTAAACGGTTGAATTGACGGGAGTCATCAATCTCACGAACAAGAGGATTAACAAAAAACCAAAAGATGATACTACTTATGACTGCTAGTAATGATGTAAAAAGGAATGCATAAGTTGCAGCTTTAATATAGGGGGCTCGAATTTCATCCAAATCTATTTTCGCAACAAGGCCCCACCCCAAATCAGGAATCGGCTTATAAGCAGCAAGAACAGAAGCCCCTCGATAATCCAACATCACATCAACTCCACTTTTTCCACTAAGGGCCCGACGCATCGGTTCGGCAAAAGAGGAATTCCACGGTATATTTACCTGTTTTTTTTCATCAAAATAGCGTTGTTTCATAATAAATCCGATAGAGCCATTATTACGTTCACCCAGTGTGAATTCTCCAGTGTTTCCAATAGCACCATAGAGAGGAAAAGTTTTATTGATTTGTCGGATAAAATTTGCTGCAACCGATCGCATTTGCATATCTGTTGGGTGTAAATCATGACCCATATAAGCCTGTCGAGCAACTATATCGATCATAACGCTTTGAGTCTCTACAAGATCCATAAGTCGATTTTTTTGCCGCTCAAGTCCAGTGTTGTAGAGTAATCCGATGGATACGATCGCAACAATCAACATATTTATAGATAGCAGAGCAATGAGATAGTATGGCGTGTATTCAATCTTGTTACTTGCGAACGTATCAAGTAAACATGATTTAAGGCTTTTCATGAGCAATTCCGCCCTTGTAGTCAATTTAAAAAATTAACTACAAGCATCATAACGATAGATGGTCACAAAAAAATCTCAAAAAAATCTTAACGAAATAAATTACACCTTGTTTAAGTAATAATGACAACTATAACGTAAATCTTCATCCATATCCATCAAACTCTCCACCATCCATTTCAGATAACTTGGGTCTTTGGTAGCAATCTCTTCAATCCGTTTTTTCGCGTATTTTCCAAACGGCAAACGGTTGAGCAATAGACGTTTTTGAGACATTTCAATCAACTCATCTATCGATGCCAAATCAAGCAGATACTCAAACATCATTTTGGTATGCAGTGCATCGCTAAGAGAATGGTGAGGGGTAAGTGTGACACCACGATTCACAAAATACCCTTTCTCCTGACGATACAAACGGCATTCATACCGCAAAAATTGTAAACTATACCCCTCCAAATCATCCATCAACGCTTTTGAGCATTTGAGGGTATCAATAACACTCCCCTGCCATGTAATTCCCTCTTTTTGTAGCATTGAGAGATCAAATGGGGCATTATGGCTTACTAAAATATTTGTATGGCTATTTAACTCTTCTAAAAGTGCAAAACTGCGTGAATGGTTAAATATTGGAGCTTCTTTTACCATTTCGTTAGTGATATGATGGATTGCACTCGCACTCGGAGGGATTTTTTTACCCGGATTAATCACTTCGTAATGGGTTAGTTCATCACCGATAATAGCAACTGAGCAGATACGATCAGTCGTTTCTAGTCCTGTTGTTTCAGTGTCGATAAAAACTAACATACATTCTCGTGCGGTAGATTTTTTAGAGTTCCCATGAGGTTATGATAGTGCTCTAGGGTACGAAAACTCTTCTCAAATCGCCACGCTAAAATAAAAGAGATAATATCTTTTTTGAGTTCATACTCCACTTTTTCGGCACGTCCATAATAAGCTAATGAGATATTTTTATTCTTGACCTTTGCACTGCTATCATAGAGTATCCCGATAATTTGCGCGTATTTTCCTTCTTTGATTGCCCCTAAATCCTCATCACCTAACGAAATTCCCGAAAGATTGATCGCTTTGAGTTCAAAGAGATCATCAAAATGAGCGATTTTATGGGTAATGTCTAATTTATGATAAAGCTCTTCAAGTGTTTTGAGATTATTTTTACGCTCTAATTCATAACTGGAGATTTGAGCAGTCAGATTTTTGAGACGATCTAATGCTGAACTCATGGGCTCTCCTAATTTTTTCTAAATTATACCACTTTAACCTACTTTGCCCTATAATTGTATACTTTTTTACTTTGGGAATTTTAATGGACTACTTACAAATTCAAGGCCCTACAAAACTTAGCGGAACGGTCACTATATCGGGGGCTAAAAATGCAGCTTTACCTCTTATCACACTCACTTTATTGGCACACAACCAACTCAAAATGTCTAATACTCCCGAAGTAGCCGACATAAAAACCCTTCTCAAACTATTGGGGAATCTCGGTGCAACCTACACCCTCGAAAATCACCTCCTTACCATTGATACCTCTACGGTTAACCATACAATGGCTAACTACGACATCGTTAAGACCATGCGTGCTTCTATTCTCGTACTAGGACCTTTACTCGCCCGTTTCGGTCACTGTGAAGTCTCTCTGCCGGGCGGATGTGCTATCGGTCAACGTCCTATTGATCTGCACCTCAAAGCGATGGAAGCGATGGGAGCAACCATCACTATCCACGCGGGATACGTTCATGCAGTAGCCCCTGAAGGGCTTAAAGGTGCACATATCATTTTCGATAAAATCACCGTTACAGGTACTGCAAACGTCGTTATGGCAGCTGCTCTCGCACACGGTAAAACCGTTTTGGTCAACTGCGCCAAAGAGCCCGAAGTAGTACAACTATGTGAAATCCTCCGCGATAGCGGTATTGACATCAAAGGGATTGGTACAAGCGAACTTACCATTATCGGAACGGGTGGAAAAACCATCGATATGGTTGATTTTGAAGTGATCCCCGATCGTATCGAAGCAGGAACGTATCTATGTGCGGGTGCGATTACCGGTTCAACTATTACACTCGATAAAGTACGTGCTGATCATCTCGATGCTGTTACGGCAAAACTGGAGCAAATGGGGTGCAAAATCGATACTACCGACACTACCATGACCATTCACCCTGCGACAAAGCTTAAACACGTAGAACTCGTCACCCAAGAATACCCCGCTTTTCCTACCGATATGCAAGCACAGTTTTTAGCTTTGGCAACATTGGCTGAGGGGGCGAGTATTATTGAAGAGCGATTATTTGAGAACCGTTTTATGCACGTCAGTGAATTGCAACGTTTAGGGGCAGATATCAAACTTAACGGGCATACGGCTACTGTATTTGGGGGCACACCGCTCTTTGGTGCGGATGTAATGGCAACTGACCTACGGGCTTCGAGTGCATTAGTTCTAGCAGCTATGGCAGCAGAGGGAACTACAAATGTCCATCGTATCTATCATCTCGATCGCGGATACGAAAATTTAGAGCAAAAACTTCAAGCGTTAGGGGCAAAAATAGAGCGCCTAAAAGAGTAGTTACTACTCTCCGCTATGAAATCGTAAATTGGTGATGTAAAAGTCACACGAGCGAACACTTCGTCGACCAAATAATTTCCGTAATAATCTCTTCATGACTTTTTAAAAGCAAAAAACATTCCGACTTAGTAAAAATTGTTTAAATAGAGATTTTTTTAGAAGAGGAAAGAAGACCTTAGAGGTCCCCTTCAATAACATTTTTGAAAGTATTGTAGTAGATATTTTGCATCTCAGGGAGTCTCATGGTTACGTCATTGATGACAAACATATCTCCACCAACTGTTCCGATTTTTTGACACGACAATGAGCCAACCATTGCTTCAAACGTTGCACAATTTTCAGGAGCAACTTCGATGATGGCACGAGACATACTCTCAGCAAAAATATCACGTTCATCACTTACGTTTACAGTAGCAATAACCCCTTTATCACTCACACATGCCATTTTAGCGAGTGCAATCGCAAGACCACCCGAACTACAATCTTTTGCAGATGCTAGAAGTCCTTTTTTATTCGCTTCAATAACAAGATTCCATAACGCACGCTCTTTATCATAATCGATAGCTGGAATTGTCCCCGCAACGACGTTATAAAGCTCTTTCATGTAGAGTGATCCACCAAATTCACTACGGTTTTCACCGACAAGATAGAGCGTATTACCCTCTTTTTGGAATGCAGACATCAATACTTTATGCTGATCTTCATTAACACCAACCATCGCGATGGACGGTGTCGGGAATACGGACTTCCCATTGGTTTCATTATACAGCGATACGTTTCCGCCGATAACAGGGGTATTTAACTCAGAACATGCTTCTTTAATCCCCAAGCACCCTTGACCAAATTGCCACATCACTTCAGGGTTCTCAGGATTGCCGTAGTTGAGACAGTCGGTGATTGCTTTAGGCGTTGCACCACTCATCGCCACGTTACGACCGCTCTCGATTACCGCTGCTGCCGCTCCCGCTTTCGGATCGATAAAACAATAACGAACATTACAGTCGGCACTCATTGCCAAAGCTACACCATTTTCTTTGATACGGATGACGGATGCATCAAGTTCACCCCCTTTTTTGACCGTATTGGTTTGTACCATTGAATCGTATTGCTCATAAATCCAATGTTTATCCACTACTTCCATAGAAGCAATCAATTTCTCAAAAGCTCTTTGATTATCAACCGCATCAAAATCGCTGAGTTTTACATTAGCAATCTCATCGAGATACGCTGGTCTGGACATTGGGCGATCCAATACAGGTGCCTCTTCACTCACGGGATCAACCGGAACCTCAGCACATTTTTCACCGTGCCAGAAAAGCTCCATATTCCCCGTCGCCGTTACTTCACCGATTACGGCGCAATCGAGATCCCATTTTTCGAAAATATCGATAATCGCCTGTTCAGTCCCCTTACGAGCACAGATGAGCATACGTTCTTGTGATTCAGAGAGCATAAACTCATACGGCATCATCCCCTCTTCACGTGCAGGAACTTTATCGAGGTGCATAATCATACCGCTACCTGAGCGTCCCGCCATCTCGAATGAGCTCGACGTTAGTCCCGCCGCTCCCATATCCTGAATCCCGACGACGTAATCGGTTTTGAAAAGCTCCAAACACGCTTCGAGAAGGAGTTTTTCGATAAACGGATCACCCACTTGTACCGTTGGACGAAGCCCTTTAGATGCTTCAGTAAAGCTATCCGAACTCATAACCGCACCACCGAGACCGTCGCGCCCTGTTTTAGATCCAACGTAGATAACCGGATTGCCGATCCCCTCCGCTTTTCCGTAGAAAATCTCATCACTTTTGGCGAGTCCAAGGGTAAATGCATTGACGAGGATATTACCGTTGTAACACTCATCGAAACTTGTCTCTCCGCCGATAGTAGGAACCCCCATACAGTTACCGTATCCGCCGATACCCGATACGACACCGCGCACCAAATAACGCTGATGCGCACTGATGTCATCTTGGTTCAACACGTTTCCGAAACGGAGTGCATTGAGGTTGGCGATAGGACGTGCACCCATGGTAAATACGTCACGCATGATCCCGCCGACTCCCGTCGCTGCCCCTTGATACGGTTCAATAAAACTTGGGTGGTTATGGCTCTCCATTTTGAAAACTGCCGCATATCCGCCGCCGATGTCGATAACACCTGCATTTTCACCCGGTCCTTGGATAACCCAAGGTGCTTTGGTCGGGAAACCGCTCAAATGTTTTTTAGACGATTTGTAACTGCAATGTTCGCTCCACATAGCCGAAAAAATCCCGATTTCAACGAGGTTTGGTTCACGTCCGAGGATTTTTTTGATATGGTCATAATCTCCGAGAGAGAGTTTATGTTGTTTGAGGACTTTTTCGATATCTGGCAGAGGAGTGCTCACAGCATTTTCCTTATGAATTGTTATTATTCCGCGATTATACCAAAGGGAGCACTATACCTCTCTTAAAGGAGAAAAAATAGTAGGCTAATTGCTATTTATAAAAATGTCGTTTGCATCATCGCATCAAACGCATTTACTTTTTCCATCGCTTTAGCAATCAACTCGTTCATTTGAACCGTGTTGATGTTATAGCGTTTAATAAACGGTTGTAACGATTCGATATCCATATTTTCGATATGACGAGCCATTGTTAGCAATTGACCCCATCGCCCTTGCGCTTCAAACATCGCTTCTTCAATCTCAGCGGAGACATGAAGTTTATGCAAAAATTCTCTATGATCCATATTAAGCAATAGATGAATTAACGAGAGCATCCCTACCAAATAAGCGGTATCGAGTTCTTCTCGCGTGTATTTAGGGGTACTCAACATTAATAAACCACTAAGTATTTCAGTCCGATTAATAACCATAAGTAGCAAAGGATGATTCGTGTTTCCACCCGATTTATGAGAAACCAATAATAAAAGCAACCAATTCCCAAATGCTTTTCTCCCTATCAAAGAGATAACTTGTTTCACCGAAGTAATCGTAGAGGAAAAAGAGAAAAAGGAGGAGTTGATAAATTGGAGCATTTGAAGCACTAAGGCATGATCTTGTTCTAGCGCCTTTACAATCACCGATATATCGGCATCACGTTGTAATAAATCCCAAATACGGACAATCGACTCTTGAGACATGGAAAGCGATTCGTTTTCAATCGTATGGGGACGTTTGATATAGTACCCTTGATATAAATCGGCTCCATACTCCTTGTATCGATCAAGAATCTCATGAGTTTCCACTTTTGAGGCAATAACCGCTTGCTTCATTTGTTTTAAACGTTTAAAAATATCGCTGTAGTTTTCATCAGAACTGCGTAATACATCTATCCGAATATAACTTAACCAACTTTTCAAAGATTCAATACGTTCGAGTGTTTTAGAATCGAGAATACAACTGTTTAATCCAAAACGATACCCTTTCTCATGCAAACGCTTTAATACCGTTTCGAGTTCAGGATGAAAAAGTGAAGATTCCAAAATCATCAAAACAAAATGTTCACTGGGAATAGTAGTAACAATATTACTTTGTAAAAATTCAATATCGGCTTTGAGAAATCCTTGATATCCTCCGAGGACACTCTCTAACCCAAATTCGTTGAGGATACGGTTTAAAACAGAAGCGGAAATAGAGATATCGGAAAAATCGGGACTTAACTCTTCATCTCGAAAAAGAATGTCATAACCTGTAATAAGATAATTTTCATTACAAACAGGCTGACGACCGATCAAACTCATAGTTATTCCTTAGTGAAATCTAAAATCAGATTCTTGACGAATATGTTTTTTTAGTAAAAAAATATCAATAAAACTAATTATACCCACTTCAAAATATTTTTTACCACTTGGAAGGATAACACTAAACTCATCCCCCTCACTTTTCCCAAGCATTGCACGTGCGAGCGGTGAATGGACAGAGATAAGACCGATTTCGGGTTCACTCTCCAGTGTCCCGCAAATCGTATAGGTGAACTCTTCATCATTAGCACTATCTATAACCGTTGCCGTCGCACCGAAATGGACACGTGAATGATCGAGAATTGAGGGATCGATAATTTGCGCTTTTTCGATCATCGAATTGAGGTAAAAAAGACGTTTATCGATATGGCGGAGCTTCTCTTTTGCCGCATGATATTCGGCGTTTTCGCTTCGATCCCCCAGCTCTGCCGCACGCTGTTTTTCGACATTGACACGGGGTTTCTCGACATCTTTTAGGTATTTAAACTCTCGCAAGAGTTCATCATATCCTCTTGGTGTCATCGGTTCGTTTTGACTCATTTAGCCATCCTTTTGCCTACATACTATCGAATAATATCCTAGAAACTCCCAGATGATTTTTAACATAGTTTAAAATTGTACTTGACATTGTGTACCAACTAGTCTATAATTGCACCATGAGAACAACAGTAGGCAGACCAAAATCATTTGACGAAGATGAAGTATTAGCACTAGCCATGAACTATTTTTGGGAACATGGGTATGAAAACTCCAGTCTCGATGAGCTTCTTGTAACGATGGGAATCAAAAAAAGTAGTTTTTACCACGCCTTTAAAAACAAAGAGGATCTATTTTCTCGTTGCTTGGATCTTTATGGCAAAACTCTGTTAAACCATTTTGAAATACTAAAAAATGAAATTGGACCTAAAGCTGCGCTTTTAGCACTGAGCGAGGGGATGATTAACGAACTCAAAGAGAGCGGAAAGATAAGAGGGTGTTTGCTTATGAACTCCGGTAAAGAGTGCTACAACCGTCATAGTGCCTTGAGTCATCAGATAGGGGTTGGTCTTCATTTTTTCCTTGAAGCATGTGAGCGATTTGTCAAAGAAGCGCAAGAAAAAGGCGAAATATCTAAAGAAAAAGAGGCAAAGATTATTGCGGGGAGATATATAAACGCATTTAATGGAATGATCGTCACAATCCAAGCAGGAGCTTCGCAAGAGCTTATAGATGATTTGAGAGAAAATTTAAGAGAGTTATTAGAGTAGCTCTAAAATCCAAAAAATGGGTTTTAGAGGTGCTCTTTTTATTTCACTATTTTTGTACCAATCAGTACACTAATACGGTAATGAAAGTGCTCGCGTAAATTTGAGGTGTACAATTTTGTACTGTTTAGTCTAAAATAAAAGGATACCAAATGTGTTTATTGAATATAGTAGAAGAAAATGATGCTACAGGTGTAGTCAAAGCAACGTATGATGAGATTAAAGGGATGTTTGGTGCTGTTCCAGCGGGCTTGAAAATGTGGAGTTTATTACCTGATGGATTACAACATCACTGGGAAGGAATTAAAACAAGTTTTGTGAAAGATATGGAAACACAAAAATTTGAAACAGTATTACGTTATTTGGTCTCTGAGGCAAAAGAGTGTGAATATTGTTTGGGATTTAACGCCGGAATGCTTATTAACAATTTCGGTATGACGCAAGATGAGCTTATAACAATGGTAAAAGATCCATCAACCGCACCTTTGGATGAAAAACATACATCGCTTTTGCTCTTTGCTCTGAAAGTTGCCAATGAACCGACAGCGATAAACAGTGCTGATATTGACAAATTGAGAGCTTTGAACATCTCCGATAAAGCGATATTTGAGCTGTCGTATATGACATCCTATTTGGTTATGTCAGACGCATTATTGACCGCTTTCAAAGTCCAAGATTAAAGGATACGACCTAATGAAAGCTTTTGTTTTAACTCGATATGGGAAAAAAGTTGCACCAATAGCAATGGAAATGCCTGATCCGAAAATGTTCGAAAATGATGTTCTTATCGAAGTGCATGCTACGGGAGTGAATCCTTTAGATTCCAAAATTAGAGATGGAGAATTTAAACTGCTCTTACCCTACAAACCACCTTTCATCTTAGGTCATGAGTTGGCGGGGAGAGTTGTGAAAGTTGGAGGAAACGTAAAAAATATCAAAGTCGGTGATGAAGTTTATGCAAGACCGACAGATCATCGAATCGGAACATTCGCCGAATTTATTGCTGTAGATGAAAAAGATGTAGCCTTAAAACCAAAATCATTGACGATGGAAGAAGCGGCCTCCATTCCTCTGGTGGGGCTGACAGCGTGGCAGGTCTTAATCGAAAAAGCGAAACTAAAAAAAGGAGAAAAAGTTTTCATTCAAGCGGGTTCAGGCGGTGTCGGAACATTTGCTATTCAATTAGCAAAAAGCATGGGGGCTACCGTTGCTACTACTACAAGCGCAGCTAATATGGAGGTAGTAAAGAGTCTCGGTGCAGATGTGGTGATTGATTACAAGAAGGAGGATTTTGAAACTATCTTAAAAGATTATGATGTAGTTATAAATTCTCAAGACACAAAAACCCTCTACAAATCATTAGGTATTCTTAGAAAAGGGGGACGACTTATTTCAATATCAGGTCCACCGGATACTCGCTTTGCAGATGATCTTGGAGCACCATGGTTACTAAAAATGGTTATGTTTTGCTTGAGCTACGGTGTTCGAAAAAAGGCGAAAAAACTTAATGTTGAGTATTCATTTCATTTTATGAAATCAGACGGCAAAGCATTGAGCGAAATTTCAACTCTTATCGATTCGTCAATCATTCGTCCTGTTGTGGATAAAGTCTTTTCTTTTGACGAGGCAAACGATGCTTTGACCTACGTTCAAAGAGGGCATGCCAAAGGTAAAGTTGTTATAAAAGTCAAATAATAAAAGGAAAACAAATGCAAATGGTTAATAATACTATTCTGATCACAGGCGGGGCAAGCGGTATCGGTTATGAATTAGCACGACAACTTTGTGAAAAAAATACAGTCATTATTACAGGGCGTAATAGTGAAAAACTAGAAAAAGCAAAAAAAGAGTTGAAAAACATTCATATCTTTAAAAGCGATGTTGCCGATCCTCAGGAGATAATGGCCCTATATGAGATGGTTTCAAAATCATTTCCACATCTTAATATCCTGATTAACAATGCGGGTATTTCGAAAAAAATCAATATGCATGATGAAAACGATTTCACCCATCTGACCCAAGAGATCAACACCAATCTAAGCGGTGTTATTTATATGTGTAACCAGTTTTTGCCCCTTTTAAAGCGACAAAAAACTGCTGCTATCGTTAATGTCAGCTCTGCGTTGGCATTTGTTCCATTGTCCATCACACCTGTATATTCTGCTACCAAGGCAGCGTTGCATTCATTTACACGGTCACTCCGTATTCAGCTAAAACACAGCCATGTAAAAGTTATCGAATTGATGCCCTCTGTTACAGAAACCCCTTTATTGGATGAATTTGAACAAAAAGAGCTAGATAAAATGGTAGTCATGTCTGCATCGCAACTTGCTCAAATAGCTATCAAAAAAATGGGTAGAGGTACCCTAGAGATCAGACCTGGACAGAGTAATGCGCTTAAGATGATGAGTCGTATTGCTCCAAATTTTGCCCTTAATATGCTCAATAAATAAAGGATATATCATGTTTAAAAAAGTAGTTCTTTTTCTAGTCTTTCTACTGAGTGTAAATTCAGCCTTTGCTGATACAAACAATTCTCCTGTCGGTACTTGGCTTACGATTGATGATAATACGCACAAGCCAACTGCATTGATACAAATCATGCAAAGTAATGACGGTGCTTTAATCGGAAAAGCACTCAAAGGGCTTCGTCCCACTGATACTTCTGAGCGCCGCTGTACAGAATGCAGTGATGAACGCAAAAATCAGAAAATTCAGGGGATGACCATTATGAAAAATATGAAACCTGACGGTGATGGATGGGATGGAGGTAAGATTCTTGATCCGGATATTGGCAAGGAATACAGTTGTAAAATGCATCTCGAAGATGGAGGACGAAAACTCGTTGTACGAGGTTATATCGGTTTCTCATTAATCGGACGTACGCAGGTCTGGACGCGTCAAAACAATAATAACGAATAAAAGTGGGCAAAAGCCCCTTTCATTTACGACGCAAATCCTACAACGTAATAGGTTGGTTTTCCATCCACTTTTTGAAGCTGAACTTTGTATTTGTCTGCAAAATGGTTGATTTTTTCCATTGCGTCACTTGAACTGATCTCACTTGTCGCATCAATCTTGATTTTAAAATAGTCGTTACTGTTCGACATCGCCACATACGATTCATCTGTTTTCAATGCTTCGTGCAAATCCAAGACATGTTTTATGATTTTTTCATACCCTTCTGTATTTTCTTCAATACGGCTGAGTTGGAGGCTTAATGCCTCATTAGGGATATATCCCAATTGGTTAAGAATCGCTTCGTGTGTCATTGTCTAAATTCCTTTGTAAAATAAAGGGGTTATTCTATCATAGAAGTATTTATTGACTATAATATCTCTATGAAATCACTCTTAATTCGTCTAACACATGGTCTATTTACCCAAGATATTGCCCCAGAGGAGCAAGAAAGCATCCAACAATGGTATGGATTGAAAATTCTCACCTTTGAAGAGGGGAAATACCAATTCGCTTCCCAATATCGTGCAGGCATTATTGCCAGCGTCCAAACAACAGGTGCATATCTGCAGACCATCGGAGAGAGTGTACGGGATCATTTTATCGACACCGCATATCTAAACGGTGCACACGCAGGGGATATGGTTATCGCTCAACGCCTTTTGGGGCGACGTGGGGGACCCAGTGCCAAAGTGATTATCGTTGTCGGACGGAGCGAAACATTTAGCGTAGGGATTATCACCTCTAAAAATGGCCTACCCACCCTCCAAGATATCCGCACCTCACAAACCATCCCCATCTCTTTGAGTGATTTGCCCAATACCACCGAGGGTTCTCTCTACCAAATCAATAATCAAAATTTGCAAACCCACTATCTAGGGGATTTGAGTGACCCCAAAGTGGATGAAAAAATCGTCCTCGCCCTCTACAACAAACACGATGCTTTTGAAGAGGATGTTTTAGAAATAGCCGCATCTTTCCCCAAAGAGGTCGATGCCTCACTTTATCCAAACCGTCGCGATTTACGTCATCTCCCCTTTTGTACCATCGATCCGCTCACCGCAAAAGATTACGATGATGCTATCTGCTTTATTCCCGAAACCTCCACCCTCTACGTTGCCATCGCCGATGTGAGCGAATACGTCCATCCCTTCGGTGCACTCGATGCTGAGGCAATTTACCGCAGTTTTTCAATCTATCTTCCCCACCGCTCTATCCCGATGCTCCCACGTCAACTGAGCGAAACACTCTGTTCTCTTCAACCGCTAGTAGACCGTCTTGCCTACACGTTTGAGATGATAATAGACCCCCAAACGTTGGAAGTAACCGATACGAAACTCTACGAATCACTCATCCATTCCCACCGCCGTTTTACCTACGAAGAGATTGATCTCTTTTTAGAGGGAAATTTAACCGCTACCACCGAAAAAGAGTCTCGTGTTCTTGAATATATTCCGAAACTCAATACATTAACGGGAAGATTAAAAGAGCAACGGATGATAAAAGGGTTTGATTTCCGCTCCAGTGAACTCGAAATGCGCCTCGATGATGCAGGCAATATTTTCTCTACCGAATTTGCACTCGAAACCCCATCACACGCTCTCATCGAGGATTGTATGCTCCTCGCCAACAAAGCCGCCGCCTCGATGTATGAGCGCGGAGTTTTCCGTATCCACGAAGCCCCAAGCGCTATGAAGCTCCAAAGCCTCACCACCGAATTAGCCAGTATCGGTATTTTTGTCGAATTTCAAGCCTCTCTCAAAGAGACCATCACCGCTATCCAAGCTGAAGCCGAAAAACGGGGACTTGTTAGTGAAGTCGATACCCTCATCATCCGAGCCCAAATGCAAGCACGCTACGCTCCTTACAATACCGGACATTTCGGATTAGGGTTTGAGCGTTACACCCATTTTACCTCTCCCATCCGTCGATACAGCGATTTAATCGTTCATCGACTCCTCAAAGCAATTAGCGCAGGAGACAGTGAAGAGGGCTCGTACGTATTACGCAACATCGAGTCTCTTTGTACCTCCATCAGTGAAAAAGAGCGTGAAGCGAGCGACATCGAAATCCGATTCCAAGAGCGTAAATTTGCCCGTTGGGCAGCTACGGTTATCGCTCAAGAGTTCCAAGCCCGCATCATCCAAACCGAAGACCAAATCCGCGCCGAAATCCACGATGTGATTACAGGAGCCAAAGTCAATGTCACCTCCCATTTTGGGTTGATGCTGTTTGATGATATCGTCGTTAAAATTGAAACTGTTGATTTGGCAATGGCGAAAATCACCGCATCGTTTGTACGCAAAATCGACAATGAATCAGGAATTTCTCTATGACTCGACAAGACTTAGACCGCCATCTCCAAAACAACAACGCTCCACGTGCCATGGCACTCTTCGGTGAGAGCCATTTTTTTATTGACCGATACGCTTCCGCACTGGCTCGTATTGAAGGTGCTTCGGTGCTTAGTATGTATCATGACGAATACGATTTTAACACCGCAAAAGCCCACCTTTCCCAAGGCTCACTTTTCGGTGATCAAAACCTTCTTATCGTCAAACACGAAAAAAAGCTCCCGAAAGCCGAACTCGATACCCTCGTAGAACTTGTCGGAAAAAACAGTGACAACACCTTTATCTATTGCTACTACGGCGAGGATGTCAAAGGAGCCGATACCGCGTTCAAAGGTTCGCATACAGGCTCAGTCCGCTTTTATCACCCATATGCTGCCGAAACACGCACTATTTTGCTCCAAGAGGCTCAAAAACTACAAGTTCAACTCGATAACCAAGCGGCATTTCACCTCCTCGATCTCCACAATAATAATCTCTCTTTAGCGTGTAATGAACTCTCAAAACTTGCCATCTTAAATAAACCGATTACTTTTCGTGACGTTGAAGAACACGTTTATGGATTGAGCGAACTCAAACTGGATGCTTTTATCTCCCAAGTAATCGAGAAAAAAGAGTTTCTTCCCTCACTGCACCACCTCCTCGAATCGGGAGAAAATGAGATTCAACTACTCACAGCACTTAGCGGATTTTTAACACAACTTTACCTCTTTAACGTCTCGATAAAACTGCACGGCATCGCTGACTCAGCCCTTGTTTTAGGATATAAACTTCCTGGTTTTATCGAAAAAGAGCGAGCATCTCTTTCCATAAAAATCACCGCTGATGGGTATAAAAAAGGGCTTAATCTCCTCCTCGATACCGAACTAAAAATGAAATCCACGGGAAGCCCAGATCAAGAATCGTTGCTATTATCAGCACTACTAAAATTACAAAATATACTATAGCCAAAACTTAAATTAAGTAAAATTTCAGTATAATCCGCGCGTTCCTTGCTCTTTGCAACACGACTGTCGTGCTGTATAACAACCATAAGGGGCGAACACCATAAGGAGACATACGCTATGAGACATTACGAAAACCTAGTAATCGTAAAACCTACTCTTACAGAAGAAGAGATTAAAAACACCATCACACTCGTTGAAGAAGTGATCACTGCAAACGGCGGTGAGATCGTTGCTCGCGACGCAATGGGAATGAAAAAATTGGCTTACCCGATCGAGAAAAATGCTCGTGGTTATTTTTACGTTATGTATTACAAATCTGCACCTGCTGCGATTTCTGAAATTGAGCGTCGTTTCCGTATCAACGAGGAAATTTTGCGTTTCGTAACAATGAAATACGATTCAAAACGTGAAATTGCTGCTTGGAACGGTATGGTTGAAAAAACCAAAAAACCTGCTCCAACCGCTGCTGTTGCTGAGAAAAAAGAAGAAGTAGCTTCTTAATCCATTACAAGGAAACCCTATGTATAACAAAGTCATTTTGGTTGGAAACTTAACTCGCGATATTGAACTTCGATATGCGCAGAGCGGATCAGCAATCGCGAAAACCGCTATTGCAACCAGTCGTAAATTCACGTTGAACGGTGAGAAAAAAGAAGAGACATGTTTTGTCGATATCACTTTTTTCGGACGTTCAGGAGAAGTTGCCAACCAATACCTTCGTAAAGGCTCTAAAATCCTTGTCGAAGGACGATTGCAGTTTGAACAATGGGTAGACCAAGCCAGTGGACAAAAACGCTCGAAACACTCCGTTATCGTTGAAACCATGCAAATGCTTGATTCACGTGGCGAAGCTTCTAGCGGTGGCTACAATGATGGTACTGAGAGTAATTATGACAGTGGCTACGAAGCACCTGCTCAAAAAGCCTATTCAGCTCCATCGTATTCAAAACCGGCAGCAGTAAAAATGCCTGAAAACAATCTCCCTGAGATTGATATTAACGAAGACGAAATTCCGTTTTAGAAAAAGCACAAGGATAGAACCATGTCAGAAAAAAGAAAATTTAAAAAACGTTTTTGCAAATATTGCGAACAAAAAGTAGATTTCATTGACTACAAAGATGTAGCTTCATTGAAATATTCACTCTCTGAGCGTTTCAAAATCATGCCACGTCGTTTAACAGGTAACTGTAAACGTCACCAAGATATGGTTACGATCGCTATCAAACAATCACGCGCAGCAGCGTTGATTCCATACACTGTATCACGTAAAGTGATTGCAGGTGCTTCATTCGACGATAACCGCTACTAGGCCACTATCACTTCAGTATCAGCTCTTGCTGATACAAAGCTCCACATTCATTCCATTTTCAGCTTATCTATCATCTATCTAATGCTAACTTGAGACTTTATATGTTGAAGCGTTTTAGGTCCAATTCCTTTAACATTAACCAGTTCATCTACGCTCTTAAAACCACCATGAGCTTTACGATATTTCAAAATCTCACCAGCCTTAGTCGGTCCTATTCCATTCAGTGTTTGTAACTGCGCAGAATTAGCACTATTCACGTTTACCACCGCAAAAAGAGAAGAAAATATAAACATTACCAAGAAAATAATTTTAACCATAATAAACCTTTTGTATTAGTTCATAGTATTTTATCTTCTTGGGTTTAAAGTGTCAAGTTGAAATAATATAAATCGTCTAGAATTATCATGGTATATATGACATTCCATGTAGTAAATGTGTACAGAACATCTTATTTTGTAGCTTAGTCGTGTATTGCAGATTGTTGATGTTCAAAACAAGCTCAACAATAGACCGAGAAAAATATTGGGATATAAAACACCTTCAGAAGTGTTCTTTGATACAATTACGAAATCTTATTCTGTAGCTTAACTGTGTGTTGCACTTACTATTTGAATGGGCGAGATTAATTGATGAGTTACGATTAATAAAATAGCGTATCTAAGAGGCTTTAATTTTAGGATTTGATGTTGATTTATGACTTAATGTAAAAGAAGGGGTTGTGATTGTAAAAAGAATGGATTGATATTGTAAGGAGAAATTCTAAGGCCAGGCGGCGACCTACGTTTCCACACCTGAAAGATGCAGTATTATGAGCGAAGAGGGTCTTAGCTTCCGGGTTCGGAATGGGACCGGGCGTTTCCCCCTCTCTATAGCCA
>NZ_JAQTUH010000017.1 GCF_028710345.1 Sulfuricurvum sp.
AACATCGAGGAGAGCTAATGTCAATGGTTTTATTAGAAAAAATATCAATAGGTGTTGTTGTATTTGCATTAACGGTTAGCTCTGCATTTGCATTAGAACCAGTAAAAGTTGTTAAGCACCATCGTGGAATACAAAATGTTATTCTTACTCCTTTTAGTAAAACATCAATCCGCACAGTCGCCCATGGTCACAGGGGAATATATAATTATGTTATATTATACCTAAAATAGAAAAGCTTAATAATGATTGATTACGTCATCGAGGTGAACAAAGTGCTGAATTGATCGCTATAGTAGGTTAAACAAAATTTACTTTTTGACTTGTAATAAGAGTAAAATTTTGATTAATAGCTGAAACCGATACATTCCCTATGATCTTCATAATTGAGGCCTCTGATTAAACTTTTTATAGACTGACACGGTTTTTTCAAAACCTCGCAGTGACTGGAAAATGTCATTACGAGCGAAGCATGGCAATCCAATTATTCAGAGAACTCAATTTTTATTTACAATCGCAAATATTTTACCCTCTGATGACAAACCGATGACAGATGAGATGTAAAATAGTAATAACTAAAGCCTGCTCCTAAAAAAGTGGGGCTATTCTAAAACCTACGGAGCCCCCCCATGCCAACACCCCTCTACATCATCGACAGTCAAGTAACCGATAAAGAGCGAATAATCGCAAGCCTAGAGAGTGGTGCAAAGTATTACGTATTAGAAGCCGATAAAAATGGACTAGAACAAATAGCCAATATACTCAGCGGATACAATGATGTAGAGAGTTTGCATATCATTTCACACGGAGAGAGCGGAAGTATAACACTGGGCAATGTAACTCTCAATCAGACGAATATAGATGGCTACCAAGAACAACTTCAAACAATCGGACAATCCCTCAGTACTAAAGGGGATATTCTACTGTACGGATGTGATGTAGCCCAAGGGGAAAAAGGGGAGCAGTTCATACAGACACTCTCAACCTACACCAATGCAGATATAGCAGCATCTACCGATCTCACAGGTTTAAAAGGAGACTGGAACCTAGAGGCAACTACAGGAACTATTGAGAGTAATACCCTAAGCGTTGAACACTATACCTCAACACTTTTAAATTTAACCGCAAGTGCCGGTACCACAAACGATACTCTTATCGGAAGCGCTTTGAACGATACCCTAACCGGTAATAGCGGAAACAATACCCTAAACGGTGGAAAAGGAAATGATACCCTAAACGGTGGAGCAGGGAATGATACCCTACTAGGTGGAGCAGGTAATGATATACTCGATGGAGGAGAGGGGATTGATAACGCAAACTACGGTAATGCAACTATCGGAGTACATGTCGATCTTACTATCACTACTGCCCAAGATACACTAGGAGCAGGAGTAGATACCCTAACCAATATCGAAAACCTAACCGGAAGTGCATACAACGATACCCTTATCGGAAACAGTGGAAATAATATCCTAAACGGTGGAGTAGGTAATGATACCCTAAGAGGTAACGGAGGATCCGATCACTTAAACGGGGAAACAGGTGATGATACCTTTATCATCACACGGAACTCCGATATGGTTAATTCCATCATCAACGGAGGGGCAGGAATTGATACCCTCAAGCTTGAAGGGTATGCCAATCTCGACTTGACAAAAATCGGAGACACTCGTCTCCAAAATATCGAAACCATCGATATTACAGCTAACGGAAACAACAACCTAAAGCTCTCAACTATCGATATCCAAAGTATGAGTACCCTAGAGGGTGGATACCATAGCATTACCATCAACGGTAACACAGGAGATACCCTAACCCTCACCGATGGTACATGGACACGAACCAATGCACCATCGGGATACATCACCTATACTGATGAAACTACTCAGACTAAAATCATGGTTCAAGAGGGGATAACTGCTTTGAGTGCTAATCACACTATGGACTCTGCGGATACCATAGCCCCAACCATTACCTCAAGCACTACAGCCCCCACAATCAATGAGAACAGCGGAGCAGGGCAAGTAATCTATACAGCTACCACAACCGATACCAATAGTGTCACCTATAGCCTCAAAAATACAGGAGACTACACTCTCCTCACTATCAACCCTACGACAGGAGCAGTCACCCTTGGCGCTAATCCCGACTATGAGGCTAAAAACGGTTACAGCTTTACCGTCATAGCAACTGATCAAGCAGGTAATGATAGTGAGAAAGCCGTAACGCTATCAATCAATAACCTCGATGAAGTAGCACCAACGATTACCTCAGAAACAACAGGGAACGTAAAGGAGAGCGCTGTGGCGTCTACCGTAATCTATACTTTCAACGCAACCGATACAGCAGACATTTCAGCAGGTATTACTTACAGTTTAAGCGGAGTAGATGCAGCACTACTTGATCTCAATACTACCAATGGTGAAGTGACGTTAAAAGCAAGTGCAGATTATGAGACTAAAAACAGCTACATCTTTACCGTAGTAGCCAGTGATGGTGTAACCACACCAACCACTAAAGATGTCGTAATTAATGTTACTAACCTCGATGAAGTAGCTCCAACCATCACTTCAGGCACTATGGCTACCACCATCACTGAAAACAGCGGAGCAAGCCAAGTGATCTACACCGCAACCTCAGACGATACCATCGATTACGTCAGCGGTAACACTGTCTATAGCCTAAAAGCAATAGATGATTACAATCTCTTAACTATCAATAGCGCTAGTGGAGAAGTAACCCTCACAGCTAATCCAGACTATGAGACTAAAAACAGTTACAGCTTCACCGTAGTAGCAACCGACACCGCAAGTAATGCGAGTGAAAAAGCCGTAAGCTTATCGATCACCAATATAGACGATATTGCCCCGACCTTTACCTCGGCAAGCACCGTATCGTTTGACGAGAATATCGGTTTTGATCAGAGGGTATATACGGCTACGTCCGTTGATAACGACTATGCGAGCGGTAGTACAACGTATAGTCTAAAACCTACGGGAGATTACAAGCAGTTCTCCATCAATGCCCAAAGCGGTGAGGTAAAACTGTACAACAATCCTAATTTTGAGACTAAAAACAGTTATGACATTACGATCATAGCGACCGATGCGGTGGGAAATGCAAGTGAGCAGAATGTTTCAATGAACATCAATGATCTCAATGAAGTTTCCACCTTTGCGATAGGTAGCGGTAAAACTCTAACCTCTGTTTCCGGAGCACATCTGTATCATACCGATTCAATAATCCAAAACAACGGAAAAATTATCGTTGCAAGTTCGGATACTAATGGTGCCATTTTGGTACGTTATAACCCAGATGGGAGTATCGATACCACTTTCGGAACCTCCGGTAAAATAACGACGGCACTCTTTGGTTCAGTTGAGAGTATGACGCTCCAAGAAGACGGTAAAATCGTCGTAGCGGGGATGGCGTATGGAGCAAGTGAGGAAGATTTTGTTGTAATGCGCTACAACAGTGACGGCTCACTCGATACGACCTTCGGCAGCGGCGGAAAAGTGATCTCTACGGTCGGAAACAGCATAGATTATGCTCTAAGCATCACTATCCAAAGCGATGGAAAAATCATCGCCGCCGGATTTGCTTACGGTGCATCGAATGCAGATTATGCACTTGTCCGTTACAACAGTAATGGCTCACTCGATACAACGTTCGGCAATAGTGGGAAAGTGACGACGGCATTAAGTGGTATCGATTATGCCAATGCGGTAACGGTGCAAAACGATGGCAAAATTATAGTAACGGGCTACACGCTAAATAGTTCAAATTACGATTTTGCAACCGTGCGCTACAACAGTGACGGAACCCTCGATACGACGTTCGGCAGTGGCGGAGTCGTCATAACATCGTTTTACGGGAGCGGTACTTATGAGAGTGCCCAAGCTATTACCCTCCAAGATGACGGTAAGATACTCGTTGCCGGAAATGTATCAGGTTCTTTTGCACTCGTGCGATACAACAGTGACGGAACGCTTGATAGTACGTTCGGAAGTGGCGGTAAAGCACTCTATTTCTCATTAGGAAGTGGAGCAGGGTACGATGTCGCTCTTCAAGATGATGGAAAAATCGTTGTGGCGGGAGAGTTCTTCGGTACGAATCGTGATTTTATGGTGGTACGTTATAACAGTGACGGAACACTCGACACTACGTTCGGTACTGGGGGGAAAATAACCACACAATTTGGAAATAATGATGATATTGCCTACAGTGTTGTGCTTCAAAGCGACGGACAAATTGTCGTAACCGGAACTGCAACTACCGGTAATTTTGCACTTGCACGTTACAACAGTGACGGTAGTCTCGATACGACATTCGGTACGATGAGTACAACTCTAAATGCCAATACAACCTACACAGAGGCAACTCCCGCCGTCGTGATGGATAGCAGTGTCATTCTCACCGATCCTGAGTTTGCCCATATCGATAACTACGATGGTTCTACCCTAACCCTCTCCCGTAACACTGGAGCCGACACTCATGATCAGTTCTGCGGAGCGGGGATCGTTGCGACGCAATCCTCGGGGAGTGTCATTATCTCTTCACTCAACATTGGTACCTACACCTACAGTGGGGGTACGCTCATTATCACCTTTAACGCCTCAGCAACTCAAACACTGATGAACCAAACGCTTTCATCCTTAGAGTATCAGTACAGCGGTAACACCCCTCCAAGTAGTGTGCAAATCGGATGGACATTTAGTGATGGAGCACTCTCTACCACTGCGAACATAACCATCAATCTCATCGATGTCTATGACGGTCCTATTTTTACCTCCAATGCCACCCCTCCTTCTATCAATGAGAACTCCGGTGCGGGTCAAGTGATCTACACGGCAAGCGCGACCGATACCACCGCCATCACCTATAGTCTCAAAAACAGTGGTGATGCATCTCATTTTAGTATCAACAGCACGAGTGGAGCGGTAAGCCTAATCGCTAATCCTGACTATGAAGCTAAAAACAGTTATACCTTTACGGTCAATGCGACCGATACCGATGGAAATGTGACTGAACAAAACGTCAATGTATCGATCAACGATCTCGATGACATCGCGCCGACGTTTATCAGTACAACGGCTGAGACGACTACGGCTGACGTTACGACCTCTACGGTTATCTATGATGCAAACGCTACTGATGTAAATAGTATTACGTATAGTTTTGCAGGTGGCTTTGATGATTCGTCCTTTACGATCGACTCTGCTACAGGATATGTTCGGTTTAACACACTACCTGATTACAATGCCCCAATCGATAGCGGAAATAACAATATTTATGATTTCATCGTTCGGGCAACCGATTCGATGGGGAACCATGCCGATCAAAATATCGCCCTTACTGTAACTCCCGCCTATGTCTCTCCTGCTGGGCAGAGTGTTATTAGTTTAGGAACATACGGAAACCTAATCGCTCCGGTTCAAGTTGATGGAAAATGGTACTATGTATGGGATATGAACGGTGATGGAGTAAACAATATTGATCAGAATACAAACGGAATGTACGCTGAGGATGGCAGTATCGCCAACAGCTCCGGTTCGGGATACCAGTACGATTACACTACCCATGATCTGTTAGATCAGCTTTTAAGTCACGATAGCAACCGTATCGTCAATATCACTGACCAAAACATGGATGGTAATTACGGCACGACGGATGAGTACCGATACGGTACGATAGGTGGTGTAAAAGTAGCCCTCGCTACCAGCGGTGTGACTGTACCATTAGAAGATATTTTCTTAACGGACGCTGGAATTTATACAGATTTGGCGGCTATATGGGATAGCTACAATAGTGGTGATATGAGCAATGGAACACCAAATGGATGGGAGATTGCACCGTATTGGTCCGCAACGGAAAATAGCACAGGAAATCATACAACCAATTATTTCTATAATGGAATGGTTATGGATGTCTATGATGATAGCTACACAGGGATGGTTGCCCTACAAGTGCTTTAAAGAGTAAATGAATAAAAATTTAAAAACTATATTTTAATGACAAAGCGATGACAGAGAGAGGTTACAATTTATTATTAAAATAAATTGGAGTTAGTACTATGGAAATCAAAAATCAAAAAAGTTTGGTGCTTATCGGTCTGTTGTGTGGGGTAAGTTTTGCCTATGCATCACCGATAAATGAAGCGGAAATATTAAAGCATCATCGTGGGATACAAAATGTTAAACATACTACATGTATTAAAATCTCAACCTATGAGGTTACGCAACGTCATAGGGGGATGAATAGCATAAGAAGATGTGACAATATTCTTGTAAAAGAAGAAATAGATGAAAATACACCACGTCATCGAGGTGAGCAACAAGTTTAGTGACAAAGCGATGACAAACGGAGGTTAGAATAGCGATAGAACTATCTTAACCACTCAAAGGTCATCAGATCATGGCAACCACTCAACAAATTACTTTTATCCTCGACAATGTCGACGATTATCAGACTCTCGTTGCAGGAATCCCTGCTGGAACCTCCGTCTATGTATTAGAGAGCAGTGGCGATGTTTTGGCGCAGATGGCGGCGATTGCATCAGGTTATTCGAATCTGGATACGATTCATTTGTTCAGCCATGGAAGCATCGGAGCACTCAATCTTGGCTCATTGATCCTAAATATCAATAATCTAAATACTTACGCAGATACCCTCTCACAAATCGGTGCGAGTCTTAGTGTAAATGGAGATATCCTCCTCTATGGGTGTAATGTAGCGCAGGGGGAAGTAGGGCAGAGTTTTATCGATACCCTCGCATCCTACACTAATGCCGATATCGCCGCCTCCGATGATGTGACTGGTTCACGTGTGCTAGGAGGGGATTGGGTACTCGAATCTCATAACGGAGAGGTTGAATCCTCTAACCTCGTAATCGATGATTACCGCTCTCTGCTCTCCGCCGTCACTTCATCCACTATCATGTATCGGGGACACAGTATGGGGGAATATAAAAATCTTTATGCCTTCGCCACCCTCCGCGCCGATGGTTCGGTGGTGACGTGGGGATATAACAGTTTTGGTGGAAATAGCAGCAGTGTATCACTCGATGGAACTATCGATGTCACTCAGATATTCTCGAATCAGTATACTTTCGCCGCCCTCCGAACCGATGGCTCGGTCGTGACATGGGGATGGGGCGGTTATGGCGGAGATAGCAGCTCTGTTGCCTCTGCCCTCGATGGAACGACTGATGTCACTCAGATATTTTCGAACAATGTTGCCTTCGCCGCCCTTCGTTCCGATGGTTCGGTGGTGACGTGGGGAGATAGCAATTATGGCGGAAATAGTAGCGGTGTTGCCTCTGCCCTCGATGGAACGACTGATGTCACTCAGATATATTCGACAGGCTTTGCCTTCGCCGCCCTCCACACCGATGGCTCCGTCGTGACATGGGGAGGTAGCAGTTATGGCGGAGATAGCAGCAGTGTTGCCTCCACTCTCGATGGAACGACTGATGTCACTCAGATATTCTCGACTGAGAGTGCCTTCGCCGCCCTCCGCGCCGATGGTTCGGTGGTGACGTGGGGAGATAGCAGGTATGGCGGAGATAGCAGCGGTGTTGCCTCTGTCCTCGATGGTACCAACGACGTCATACAAATATTCTCAAATCAGTATGCCTTCGCCGCCCTCCGCGCCGATGGTTCCGTCGTGACATGGGGATATAGCGGTAATGGCGGAGATAGTAGCGGTGTTGCCACATCACTCGATGGACATATTAATGTGACACAGATAGTCTCGAACGGTGTTGCCTTCACCGCCCTTCGCATAGATGGTTCCGTCGTAACATGGGGATATATCTATGGTGGTGGAGATAGCAGCGGTGTTGCCTCTGCCCTCGATGGCACCATCGACGTCATGAAAATATGCTCGAATCAGTATGCCTTCGCCGCCCTCCGCGCCGATGGCTCAGTAGTGACGTGGGGAAGTAGTAGTTCTGGCGGAGATAGTAGTGCGGTTGCCAGCGCACTCGATGGAACGACTGATGTCATACAAATATTCTCGAACAGTTCTGCCTTCGCCGCCCTCCGCGCCGATGGTTCTGTCGTGACATGGGGAAATAGCAGTAATGGCGGAGATAGCAGCAGTGTTGCCTCCACTCTCGATGGAACGACTGATGTCACTCAGATATTCTCGACTGAGAGTGCCTTCGCCGCCCTCCGCGCCGATGGTTCGGTGGTGACGTGGGGAAATAGCAGTTATGGCGGAAATAGCAGCGGTGTTGCCTCCGCTCTCGATGGAACTATCGACGTTCTGAGTTTCGCCGATATTTCGAGCAATATTTCGCTTCATGCTCCGACATCATCAGATACTTCGATTACGCTCAATGAGGATTCATTTTTACACGGTGTTCTCCCTACCGCCACCGATATCGATGGAGACACTATCACCTACGCCACAGATATGGCTCCCTCTCACGGAATGCTATTTATTCAGAATAACGGTGCTTATATCTATATTGTTGATAGCAACTATCATGGCAGCGACACCTTTACTTATCGTGTTACCGATAGTAGTGGTGCTTATAATACTTATACGGTAGGAGTAAACATCACTTCTGCGATGAACCACGCCCCGACCTCACTAAACACCACCCTCTCAACAAACGAGGATACGGCAGTCGTTCTGAGCTTGAGCAATTTTGCATTTAACGACGCAGACACAGGAAATACACTATACAGCGTAAAAATTACCACCTTGCCAAATGCGGGAATATTTACCCTAGATGGATCGATGGTTACCCTCAATCAAGAGATTCTTGCCTCGGATATCAGTAGCTCTAAACTCATCTTTACCCCATCGGCTAATGCTAATGGAGTCGATTATGCCTCATTCGGATTCCATGTCTCAGACGGTACCGATTATAGCGTCTCTGAAAATACTCTCACTCTGCACGTCAAATCGGTTCGAGATGATATGACCATTAACGGGACAAGCGGCAATGACACTCTCAGTGGAGATACTATCGATTTAGGAAGTTACGATACCCTCTATGGGATGGATGGTAACGATATCTTAGATGGTAAATTGGGTGCTGATACGATGGTTGGCGGAGCTGGAGACGATCTTTATTATGTTAATAATACAGGAGACAGTGTTGTTGAATATACAAATGAGGGAATAGATCGAGTTGTTTCATCGATTAACTATACGCTCACTCACGATGTTGAACGATTAACCCTTGTTAAAACTGCTAATATCAATGGAACCGGTAACGAGATTAACAACACCCTCATTGGTAACAGTGGGAACAACACACTCGAAGGGTTAGATGGCAACGACATCTTAAACGGTAGTTTCGGTGAGGACACTATGATCGGTGGAACTGGAGATGATACCTATTATGTTGATAATGTAGGAGACAGTGTTATCGAAAGCATGGATGAAGGTATCGATAGAGTTAGCTCTTCGATTGATTATACGTTGGGTCAAAATGTTGAAAATTTATCCCTTAGAGAATTTGCTAATCTAAGCGGAACCGGTAATGAGCTCAACAACACCCTCATTGGTAACAGTGGGAACAACACACTCGAAGGGTTAGATGGTAACGACATCTTAAACGGTAGTTTCGGTGATGACACTATGATCGGTGGAACTGGAGATGACATCTATGTTGTTGATACTATAGGAGACAGTGTTATCGAAAGCATGGATGAAGGTATCGATAAAGTTAGCTCTTCGATTGATTATACGTTGGGTCAAAATGTTGAAAAATTATCTTTTAGAGGTACTGCTGATCTTAATGGAACCGGTAATGAGCTCAACAACAAACTCATTGGTAACAGTGGAGATAATATTCTGAACGGATTGAATGGAAACGATATCTTAACGGGTGGTACAGGTCGTGATTTATTTGTATTTGATACGACTCTCAACAGCACAACCAATAGAGATACTATTACCGATTTCAATGTAACCGATGATAGGATTGAACTATCTCATGCGATTTTTAATAACCTTTCTATAGCAACTGGAACATTTGATACAAACAATTTTTATGCAAGTAGCACGGGTAAAGCACATGATAGCAATGATTATATCCTTTACAATACTGCAACTGGTATTCTTAGCTATGATGAGGATGGAAATGGTTCAGGCAAGGCTATTGCATTCGCTATTCTCACCGGACATCCTACTATTACTTTTCAAGATTTTAATGTCATTTAAAACTTATTTTTTCCTCTCATTATAGGGGAAAATGTTGATTATGGTGTAATTAACTTCATATTCTGGGCTAAAAAAAGTCAATATTTATTTTAAGGATAAAAATGCAACGACCGTTTATGGCGTATGAAAATAATATCGATAGTTTTGAGATTGCTGAACTGCATGTTGTTAACAATATTGACAAAATCACAATAGAAGGATCAATAGAACTCACTAAAGATCAACAAGGATTAGCGTATGCACTGAAACTTAAACGGATTATTGATGCCGCAGTTGAAGCATTGAAACGTGATAGAAAAGTATTCGATATAGAGTGAACGTTTTAATGAAGTGAGTATTGAAGTTCAATGACACACTGATGACAATTAGATCTTACAATTACAATATGTAATATGTAGGAAACAAAAAATGAAATATACGGTATTTATTATACTATTTTTCTTTTCACAATCTTTATGGAGCGATGATAAACACCTTCTAGATATCCTTATCGACTCGACGCTTAAACATCATCCCAGTGTAAAATCAGCTCAACTTGCGATTCAAGGTGCCGAGGTAGGTATAGAAAGTGCAAAATGGGGATATTGGCCGACACCCTCTGTATCTGTTGATAATTCAGAAGGGCGACGCAGTACACTTTTCCAACTCTCACAACCGCTATGGAGTGGTGGAAAACTTGATGCAGTAGTGGATAAAGCAACAGCATACAAATCTGAAAGTAATGCTGATTTGGAACAATCGCGTTATGATTTGGCGTTCAAATGTATCGAACTCTACGCAACTCTCATTCAAACACAAGGTCGAATCTGTGCACTCGATGAGTCAATAAATCGATTACTAAGATACGATACAATGATTCGCCAACGTGTCGAGGGAGGTGTTTCCCCTTCGAGTGATCGGGAGTTAATCTCTAACCGAATTTCCCAAACGCGCAATGAGCGTCTGAACCAATCAACAGCACAAAGAACAGCTCTTTCTCAGTTACATCTTTTAAGCGGTATGGATATTCAATCTTCTATGATTGATAATAACTATCTTACTCATATAAAAATATCATCAATCCAATCACTGATTGATAATGCCTATGCCACCTATCCTATTTTTAAAAAACAGCGGGCACAAATCGAAGCAGCACGATATGAACTTGATAATGCCAAAGCACAACTTTCACCTAATCTTTCTGCAAAAGTAGAACGACAAATCGGTTCAATTTATCAAGATAGCTACAGTGACAATCGTTTTATCCTAAGTGTATCGATGAATACTGGAGCAGGATTGTCATCCCTTTCGAATATTCAATCAGCTCAGCTAAAAATTGATCAGCTCCTCCAAAACGTGGAAACTTCTAAAATCGAGCTTGCTCAAAAAATAGAGTCTGACTACGATAACTATGGTCTTCTGGATGAGCGTATTACCATCGCTGATCAATCAATACACTCTTCTGAAGAGGTATTAAATTCGTATACCCGTCTTTTTATAGCAGGAAAACGAAGCTGGCTCGACGTTGTTAATGCTGCGCGTGAGCTTACGGATAATCAAAAACTTAAAAGCGATATGGTTGCATCTTCTGTGATTTCGGGTGAGAGACTTAAACTCTATCAAGGCAAAACAATCATGACACCTTCTACAAGTGAGAATAAATGATATTACCCCATACTATACGCTGGTTTTTAGATGAATGTGCCCATATTAGAGGTATTGGTCAAAATGAACATCATGTTTATGAAGAAGCTACCAATGTAAAGCAACCCTTTACTGATTCGATAGAACACCTTTATAATTTAATAGATTTAAGTGGTTTTGAAAGACGACCGACATATTCGTTCCCTGATGAGAAACAGCTTCCGATGGTTGCTTTAGACAGTGAAAATTCAGTGATTATTATTTATGCTAAAAAAGATAGCGGAGAATGGTTAATACGTAGTTTTAAAGGTGAGAATAGTGTAGATGCCTTTGCACCCAATACACAGTTCATTTCACTTGTTGAGAAACAAAAGATTCACAATTTTACCAAAGCTTCTCAGATGTTTAGCTCTGTAGCATGGAGAGAAAAAAATATTTTTATGAATGGAGCACTTGCTTCAGTACTCATTAACGTTATAGCCCTCTCTACCTCATTCTATAGTATGCAAATCTATGATCGTGTTATCCCAACACAGGGTATGGCAACACTAATAGCTTTGAGTGTCGGTGTATTCATTGCGATGATATTTGAACTTGTTATGAAAGTAGTCCGTACTAAAATTGTTGATAGGGCGATTGAATCGATGGACATTACCTATTCACATGAGATATTCCGTAGACTACTCAATATACGAAGTGATAGGTTTCCTCGAAGTATCGGCACCCTCTCTTCCAAAGTACAAAGTTATGGTGCAGTACGAGGTTTTATCACCTCTGCATCTCTTTATTTGTTGGTTGATTTACCATTTGCTCTTTTATTTGTTGTTGTCGTTATTATGATTGGTACGCCGATATTAGGTGTAATCGCAATAGCTTTTTTTATTCTCTCTATTATTGTAGGTGTAGCATTTCGTACCAAAATTGATAAGTTAAGCCGTGAATCTAATAATATCAGCCACAAAAAATTAGGACTTTTGGTTGAGACTATAGAAGGATCAGAAACCATCAAAACAGCAGGTGCTTCATGGCAACTGTTAAATCGTTGGAATCAAATGAGCCGTTTAGGTATCGAAGATGATGTTGCTATCCGTTTTTACAGTGAGCTCTCTATGTATCTTTCAGCTTTTATGCAGCAAAGCAGCTACATATCGATTGTCGCAGTCGGCGCTTATATCGTAAGTGTTGATCAATCGATGACCATGGGAGGATTGATCGCATGTACTATTCTTTCGGGTCGAATGCTTTCTCCTGTTAATATGATTCCCAATATGCTAGTGCAATGGGGAAAAGCAAAAATGGCGATAGAGGACATTGAAAATATTTATGTGCTTGAGAGCGAAAATGAGGGGATAAATAAACCTCTCAATCCTGCAATCATTACTAATAACTTTGAGGTGCATAACGTAACATTTGCCTTTGAAGATCGTCGTATTATTACCATTCCCCATCTCACAATCCGCTCAGGTGAAAAAATAGCGATACTAGGAACGATAGGATCAGGTAAATCGACACTTTTGAGATTGTTATCAGGACTGTATAAACCTACAGAAGGGAAAGTGATGATAGGGGGCTTGGATATTGCTCACATCTCACGTGATCGATTATCGCAAGAGACAGGATATCTTCCACAGGACACTAAATTGTTTGCGGGAACATTACGAGATAATCTAACTTTAGGTCTTAGCGCAATTGCAGATGAAATCATATTAGAAGCGTGTAACAATACCGGATTAATTCATTATATCAATGCTCATCCAAAAGGGCTAGATGCACCTATCGCTGAGGGAGGAAACGTTGTTTCAGGCGGTCAACGTCAGTTGATAGCACTTACCCGAGTCCTTATAAATAATCCAAATATCTATCTATTGGATGAACCGACGGCGAACTTAGACGAGGGGAGTGAACGTTATCTCATCGGAATGCTTATGCAAAAAATGAAACAGAACACTACAATGATTGTCGTAACACATAAACCTCAGATTCTCTCTATAGTAAGTAGAATAATTATTATTGGAAATGAAGGAATTATAATGGATGGGCCAAAAGAGGAAGTACTACGAAAAATAGCTGTTCCATATCAACAAAATAGGGGTAATGCATGAAAAATAATTATCAGTGGATTCCTACTATTGCTATGGGACTATTGATCATTTTTGTCCTATGGTCATCATTAGCAAAAATTGATCAAATTTCTCGCGCTAACGGAAGCGTAATAGCGATCAGTAAAACGCAGGTGATTCAAGCGTCTAATGACGGTGTCATAGAACAAGTTTATGCTCATGAGGGGAAAAAAGTACATAAAGGTGAGCTTCTAGTATTACTGGTTCAATCACAAGCCGATGCAGCACATAAAGACTCTCTCTCAAAAGTATCAGCACTAAAGGCTACTGTATCACGACTCGAAGCTGAAGTGTATGCCAAACCTCTCAATTTCTCCTTAGATATATACGCTTATCCTGAGTTTATTTCCAACCAACGTGCTTTATATGAGCGTAGAAAAACAGCATTAAATGAGGAAGTGTCTAGCATTAATGATGGGCTAAAATTAGCACAAGAAGAATTGTCGTTGAATGAGCCCCTTGTCGCTCAAGGAGATGTAGGAAAAAGTGAAATAATCCGTATTAATAGTAAAATTGCGGAGCTCAAAGGGCAAATTTCTAAAGTTAAAAATAAATACTTTCAAGATGCACAAGCTGAACTTACAAAAGCACAAGAAGAACTCCAAACAAAAGAGCAAGAATTAGTGGACCGAAGCGTAACACTTGAACGTACAGAAATACGTGCACCAATGGATGGTATTGTCAAAGATGTTATGCTCAGCACTAACGGAGCTCGAGTCCGACCTGGTGATGTTATTATGGAACTCGTCCCTATGGGAGACCAGCTCATTATTGAAGCAAAGCTTAGCCCTAGTGATGTTTCATTTGTCCATACAGAACTTCCTGCAACCGTAAAACTTGATGCATACGATTATACGATTTATGGAATGTTACATGGAAAAGTAATTTATATCAGCCCTGATACTCTGATTGAAAAAACACAACAAGGAGAAAAACCTTATTTTAGAGTTCATATACAAATTACCGAAAAAGAGTTGCCAAGTAAGAAGGGGAAGAGGGTAACGATAGAACCGGGGATGAGTGCTAGTATCGATATCCGAACGGGAGAGAGAAGCCTTTTAGAATATATTAGCAAACCCATTACAAAAACGTTTGATAATGCTTTAAAAGAGCGGTGAAATCGATTTAAACAAAAGCATAACCGACATTTTTAATATTTTCAATCTGCAGATCAAATTTTTTTCTCAGCTTGAGAATCACATTTCGAAGTGTCCCTTCATTAATCTCTTCAGGATCGTCCCACAAATGTTCAAAAAATGTTTCTCGTAAAACAACATTCCGATGATTTTTAATTAATAATGCCATGACGATCCGTTCTGAAGTGGAGAGAGAGACCATTTCACCATCTTTAAGAATCATTCCCTCCATATCAATAGTAAAAGGATGTTTTTGCGGAATTGATTTCGTAAATTTATTTTTGATAACTAAAAAAGCTGCAATTAAATTTTCTTCGGAAACAGGTTTAATAAGATAAGAAAGAGGGTCTAAATCAGTAGCTTCTTTCATCGTCTCTATATCTTTGTAAGCAGTTAAAAAAAGAAAAGGGATATTCCTAGTTTTTAAAAAACGGGCAACATCAATACCATGCTTTGAACCTTTGATATTGATATCAACAATAGCACAGTCGATAGAATTATTGTCAATAATTTCAGTTGCTTCATCGTAACTTTGAGCGATACCAGCAATATCAATATCATGACTTTGTGCTACATCCGCAATAAAATGAGCAACAAGCCATTCATCTTCGATAATTAATATTTTCATTTAGTATGCTCACAAGCGAGAAAATGTAGATCTAAATGATCATGATAGACAATAATATTTGCGTCCATTTGTTTTACAAACTCCTTAATCATAGACCATCCGAGTTTCGGTAAACCAAAAGAAGAAGACATCTGTGCTTTTTGAAAAGTTTCACGATGATCGATGCCGTCATTATAGTGTAAAATTACACACAGGTCTAGTGATTTTTCGATGAAAATATGTACAGAACTTGTTTCATAAGGGGCAGAGTACTTAATATGATTGGTTATAAGTTCATTTATAATCAATCCCAAGGTTATTGTGTGATCAGTTTGGATATAAATGGGATCGTGTGAGTTTAAAGATATCTCTAAACCAGAATGCAGGCGTTTAAGAGAAAAAATTAATTTGCGGATATATTCATGAATTTCAATCATTTCAATAGCATCTTGTGAACAAAGTGATTCATGGACGGTAGCTATAGATTGGATTTGTGATTCCAAAATTTTTAAAGATTCTTGTGTCTGAATATCTGCCTCTTTACGTTGAATCCATAAAAGCCCAATAATAAATTGAAGATTATTTTTAACGCGATGGGTCAATTCACGTAACAATAGTTCGCGCTGTTCTATCACTAAAAGAAGCTCACGAGTCCGTTCAGATACACTATCTTCAAGATCAGTAGTATGTTTTTCAATCAGATAAAAAGCCTCTGATGAACGTTGCAATAATATAGTAGCCTGGGCGATTAAATATATCATAAACCCATAGGGCATTAAATCAATCGGTAAAAATATAATCATATTTTCAAAAAGTAATAAATCATGTACTATCGTAGCACTAAAAAATGAAAAAGCTAAAAAAGCTAATAATGATCCTTTTTCTTTGTATTGAAATGACTGAAAAAGTACCCAAAAAATATAAAAAACAAATGTTAGAACAACTATATTGTAATATGATAAGGACGCGGTAAAAAATAATGTAGAAGAAAATAAAGAAAAACCAGTAAATAATAACCCTACAAAAAGATAACTATACTCAGCAAACACAGAACTTCTTTTAGGATACAGAGCTCCAAAATAAAGGACAAAAAAAGGTAATGCTATATATGCACTTGAATATTCTATTCGTGCTAACATTTCCCAAGATAAATTTGGGAAATAATCTAAAATAATTTTTTCTCCTGTAGTTGTTGTCCGTATCGCGAATGAAATACATACCGCACCAAACCATAAAGGGGCTTGGTCTTTTTTCCAAACGATATATTGAGCTATATGATATAACCCAAATAAAAATAGAATAGTGGCAACAATTTTTTCGATAATACTGGTGTATAAATGATGTTTTTCTAATATCCCCTGAGGTGCTATCAGTGGTACACCATAAAATCCGATATGTCGATGTTGAGAATTTGCTAGATACAACAACAGTTTTGTTTGAGTAGTTAATGGGGTAAAGTTAATAATAGGATAATATGCTTCAGCTTTATGTTTGCCGTTAATCTGATCAAATTTTCCAGATGATCCAATCAATTTTCCATCAGCATAAAGTTTCCAAACAGAATAGGGCTGTTTCATATTGATTGATAACGGAATATTAGGTACAGTTTTTAGTGTGAGAGAAAGAGCAACAACTTTATTCGGATATTTAATATGATTTTCAATAAACTGTGGAAGCAAAATTGATTGATTATTATCAAACGATCTACTCGATGTTGAAGACAAAACCCATGGACCTTTTAATGGTCTCGTCCCATTAATATCAGTAATATCCATAGAACTATCTGCATTTAAACTCGAAAAATAAAAAATAGTAATAAATATTATAGTTCTAAATAGGTGTGTCATATTGTCTCATATGCTGGAAAATGTATTTCTAAATAACCTTCATGAATAATGATCTCACTCTCCATTTGTTTCACGAACTCCTTAATCATTGGCCAACCAAGTTTAGGTAAACCAAAATGTGCTTGTGGTGTAGTATTAAAAATTTCTCGATGGTCAAACCCATCAGTATAATATAAAATAGCCATACCATTGATGTGTTTTTTTATACGTATATGAATAGGACGTATATCTAATGGATTGGAATATTTCAGATGATTGGTAATAAGCTCATTTAGTATAAGCCCCATAGAGATTGTATGATCAGTTTTAATATAAACTGGTTCACTTATATCTAGGTTTACGGTTAATGTAGAATGTAGGTTGCGAAGTGAAAAAATCAATTTTTGAAGATAATCGTGGATTTCAATAGCTATAACGGCATTTTGAGAACAAAGTGATTCATGAACTGTAGCTATTGATTGGATTTGAGACTCTAACGTTTTTAATACCGTTTGTGTTTTAGGATTGCTCTCTTTCCGTTGAATCCACAACAATCCAACGATAAATTGAAGATTATTCTTTACACGATGGGTCAGTTCCCGTAAAAGAAGCTCCCTCTGCGCCACAAGAGAAGTTAACTCATAGGTTCGTTCATTAACGATTAACTCTAGATTCTCTGTGTGGATTTCGATTAAACGAAAAGCGTGAGCGGAACGTTTTAGCAATACAGCTGCTTGTGCTATCACGTATAGGGCAAATCCATAAGGTGCAATATCATTGGAATTTGTCAATAAATTATCAAAACGTAAAAAATCATGCATAATAAATAAGCTTAACATAATAAAAGCGATAAAAGCCAATAATGAGCCATCTTCTTTTTCTTTCACTGCTTTAAACAGCGATAACAATGTATATATGATAAATACAAGGTAGATAATTTCATAAGGAAATAAAAATGGAGTAAAAAATAGAGTAGGGAAGAGAGTACATAATGATAAAAAAAATGCTCCAGTATATACTGAAAGCAATTTAGCCAATCGTATAGTTTGTCTAGGATAGAGAGAGTCCAAATACCAGACAAACAGTGGTAGAGAAATGCATCCACTTGCATATTGTAAACGAAGTAATGTTTCCCATGAGGTATTATGAAATATATCTAAAAATACCTCTTCACCAGTCGTAGACATGCGTAGGGCTACTGCGAGACACATAAGTCCAAACCATAAGGTAGCTTTATCTTTTCGCCATGCTGAGAACAATCCTATATGATACAACCCTACTAAAATAAATAAAACAGTTATGATTGATTCGAAGGTGTATATTTCCAGATGTTGTTTTTCTAATATACCCTGCGGTGCAATCACAGGTACACCATAAAAACCTATATGTTCATGCTGAGAGTTTGCTACATGAATCATCAACAGTGTATTTGAATCTGTAGGGGTAAAAGTAATGAGCCCTTTCTTAGTTGAAGCTTGATGCTTTGTGGAATCTAGTCCAAATATTCCTGATGATGCAACTTCTTCTCCATTAATCAATAATCTCCAAACTGTAAATGGTTGCTTTAAATCAAGAGTTAAAGGAAGATTAGGTGTTGTTTTGAGATTAAGAACAAAAGTAGCTTCGCTCTGTGATGTTCCCAAAATTGATTCAATAAAGGTTGGAAGTTTAATAGCTTTATTTTGTAACCGTATATCCGAAGGATCATATATGATACCTGATGAAAAAGCCCAAGAACCATCTAGCACTTTTGGTTGAGATAACTTACTAATATCAATTTCAGGAATAGCATAAACTTTAGGACTGATAAGTAAAAATGTAATGAGTAATAATACATTTTTTATATAACCCATTAATAACCTTTTAAGATGCTCAAATATTCTTGCATAGACTATCTCAAAATTGTATCAAACTCATGGTAAGTTGTGTATTAATGCTGATATCAGAGCTATTACACTTAGGATATTGGAGTATTTGAAAAGATTTATTTGAAAAGATTTTTTTAAGTTAATCACAAAAAACAAACTCAAAAAATAGATTTGCATACAATTTTATAAAGTGTTATGATGGCGATATAGAATATAGGGTACAAATATGTTCGTATCTCTCTATAAAACACAGGTGTGACACGATAAAACATTGATAAATAGGGGCTTTAATGACTATACGAGTTTATTACGAAGATACCGATGTCGGTGGTGTGGTTTACCACTCCAACTATCTTAATTTTTGCGAACGTGCGCGAAGTGAGCTTTTTTTTCAATCCAGCAGGTCTCCCATCACACTAAACGGTCATTTTGTAGTGAAAGAGATAAAGGCAAACTATCTCAAAAGTGCGAAGTTTGGTGATCTTTTGGAGGTTAAAACATCACTTAAAAATATCAAAAATGCTTCGATTGTAATGCATCAAAGAATCTTTCGTGGAGATGAACTGATCTTTGAAATGGATGTTAAATTGGTTCATTTGAATCATAAAGGGGAAGTCGCTCTCGTTCCTGAGGAAGATAAGCAATTTCTCATAGATATGATAGGAGTGTTAGAATAAGCTTTTTAATTTCGGCTTTAACGATTCTATCCGTTCCATTACTTTAGTATTTGAGCGGATCATTGCAATATCGGATGCCATCATCCCATCGACACTCATTATAGTACTTGACGCACCATGATCGAGCAAAAACAATGCAATGTCGGTATGATCTTTCCAAATTGCCAGATGCAAAGCCGTAGCATTACTCGAATCTTGGGCATTTATATCGGCACCTTGTCTCACTAAATATTCAACCATATCACCATTCCCTACCCACGACGCATACATAAGGATAGACTTGTTGTTGTCACTACGTGCAGTGTTAGCATCACTGATGGTTTGAACCATTTGTTTAAATGTTACCGTATCATTGCGATCAACCGCTTGGACAAGTTTAAAAATATCGGCACCGTTTAGTACACTGCACGCTAATAGAAAAAGAAAAAAAAGTTTTTTCATTGTTTAAATTGTTCAATAAACTCTTCGATATCGTCGAAAAGTGATTGTAAGTCCTCTTCATGCTCTACTTCATCTGCCAAAATTTGTGATATAAGATCATAGGTGACGATATCTTTTTCACGAGTCAGTTCCAAAAGATTTGAATAGGTGGTGATAGCGCATTGCTCACCCGAAATAGCTTGATCTAAAATCGCACGAACATCGGGGTTGGTAGGGGCATCGTATTTGCAATTTGAATGAGTAAGCCATTCGGATGGATGGAGTATCGGAGTGCCTCCCAGTTGTATAATACGTCCGCATACCATAGTAGCGTGGCGAAGTTCATCAGCAGCATGAAGATTTAATTCTGCCATTACAGCATCTTTCATAATCCCTTTGACTACTTTGGATTCTATAAAATATTGATAATATGCGAGCCATTCATCACAGTATGCTTTATTGAGTACATCGATTACTGTTTGTGCTTCGATCCCTTTGAGGATTGAGATTCCACGTTTTGCCATAACTAACTCCTTGGATGGTATGTTCAAAAAGTATATCTCTCTGCTTCTTAAATAATAATTATTTTCCTTTAGGAGAATATTTATTAAGATTTTGGCTCATATCCGTACTCTTTTGGAACCATCAGCTCAACAGGATATATTACTTGTGAATCTATAAGACGTAATGTATATCCTCTTGGTGTAGAGGTGAGTGTTGCAATAAGGTAGTCCATCCCGACACTGGTGGTATAGTTAATCCAATCAAAGGTCAAATCATTATTCATCAGTGCATTCGTCTCATAAATTTGAGGTACTTGTTCGATAATAGAGTTAGCTACAATCATATTTTGTCGGTCATGGTATTGGGTGAGTGTGATGAGAGTCGGATCAAAATTGATTTGTGTAGAGAGAATATTTTGTTCTCGTGCTCCGCTAAAGGTTAATTGGGCAGCCAACATAGATGTTTTCACGACAGGGAGGTGGGTAAGGACGCTCCGTTTCGAAAAAGCGGCGGGTTTTCCTAAATATTTAACAATATTAGACCCTGCCGTATCAACAGAATAGAGGGTAGATGTTTTAGAACCTTTTGGAGCGTTCATAGCGATAGTTTGTGTACGATTACTCAAATTTCGGCCTACCGGAGAGTCATCATAAAAAATAGCGAGAGAATTTGCCATATAGGGGAGTAATGCTTCGATCTGAGTTTCATAATCGATAGCCCCAAAAATGATATTATCGGGGGCTGAACCAACATCACGTTTATGAACTGTGGGGATAAAGATGAGTTTTTGAGACCCTATCTTGAGGAGGTTATTGACACCTCCGAGGGTTAATGGGGCTAAAATTGCATCAACTGAATCATGTTGAATTTTTGTTATTGTTTTGGCAATAGTGGCTTCTGATTCATCTGCTAACTCATATTTGATAAGTTCAAACGGATAGTTACGTGCCATGGAGGTTGCCAGCGCTACATTATAGGTAGAATTCGCATAGCGACCTATCACGGATGGAGCTACCATGACGGCTATTTTAATTTTATGATTCTCATTTATCTCAACGGATTGGGCAAATAGTACAAAAACACACGTACATAGATAGAATAATATTTTCATTTCAATGCCTCTTTAATACTTAATAAGGTACGCATCGCTTCTGGTTTGAAAGAGGGATTACGAATCAAGAAACTGGGATGAACCATCGGAATAATAATGCTGTTGCCGTAGGGAATCGATTGTCCTATAAGGTGATCATATCCACTTTCATCATGACTCAAAAGACGATACGCCTCTTCCCCTAATGTCACAATGATTTTGGGAGATAAAATTTCGAGTTGTTTGTGCAAATAGGGTGAACAACTATTACATTCACTGAGTGATGGTTGTTGAAAGCCGAAAGGTTTACACTTAACTGCATGGGTCATGTAGACATCATGGATAGTTAATTTTAGCACTTTTTCAATCATATCACGGAGCATCGAACCTGAGCGTCCCGTGTAATAGCTATTCGATTCATCTTCTGCACTGGAGACAAACGCATCTAAAAAAAGAATTTTAGGGGTTTGGGAACCGAATCCGCTCATACTTTGAGAGCGTGATTTACTCAGATCGCATAAATGACATTTTTGAATCGTTGTTACAAGAGTATCGTAGGAATTAGGGAGAGTTGATGTTTGTTCTTGCGGTTTATTGGGGCTAATAGGGTCAATATAGTTAAAACCAAGAGCTTTGAGGCGATAAAGATTTTCTAGAAGGGCTAAGTTTTGATAAGAGTTCATAAAGAGAGTATAAGAAAAAGGGTGTTAAAAAGAGCTAAAGATGGAACAGCTATCATAACAATTTTTGTACATACATCGCAATTTGACGCTCTTCATCCGTGGGGATTACTAACAGTTTGACCATACTCGATGAATCTTGAATCTCCCTGTTTTGTCCACTGTTTTTTCCATTATCAAATTTAATCCCTAAGTGTTCAAGCCCTTCACATACCATTTGACGTATATCGGGTGAGTGCTCACCGATACCACCTGTAAATACTACCGCATCGACTTTTGTGAGGATTGCCATATATGCACCAAGCTGTTTTTTGAGTGAGTGTACAAACATATCGATGGCTAAAATAGCGTTTTTGTCACCTTTTTCTTTTGCATTCAACAAGGTACGCATATCATTACTTCCGCCAATCGCTAAAAGACCGCTTTTTTTGTTCAGCATCGTCTCTATCTCGTCGATGCTCATTGGCGTGGCATGAGAAAGATAACCGATGATAGAGGGGTCGATACTTCCACAACGTGAGCCCATCATGAGCCCCTCTAACGGTGTCATCCCCATAGAGGTATCGATACTTTTCCCATTTTGGATAGCACAAGCACTCGCGCCGTTACCGATATGAAAGGTGATAAGATTGAGTGCATTTAGTGGTTTTTCAAGAGCCTCAGAAGCTTTTTGCGCGACATAATGGTGGGATGTTCCGTGAAAACCGTATCGGCGTACATGGTGGATTGTGTAGAGATTGTGGGGGAGGGGATAGTGGTAGGCGTGTCGTGGCATACTTTGATGAAATGCGGTGTCAAAGATGGCGAAATTTGGGACTTTCGGCGCGATAGCACGTGCGGCAATAATCCCTTCGATATTGGCAGGATTGTGGAGCGGTGCGAGGGGTATCAGTGCCGTAATTTCCTCTAAAACATCATCGTTGATAAGGGTAGGTTCATGAAAGCGTTCTCCGCCATGAACCACGCGATGCCCGATGGCGTCGATGTGTTCGATGTCGATATGGTGGAGTTGTAGCTGTTGACGCATCAGCTCAAATCCCTCATGATGGTTGGCAATCTCTTCGATAAGTCCATGATCGATGAGTTCTAGGGTTGCAGAGACGTAGATACTGTATTTGATGGATGAACTGCCGGCATTAATAACGAGGATACTCATGAATTCTCACTTTGAGCTTGGATAGCGGTGATGAGGATGGTATTGACGATATCCGTGATTTCACATCCGCGACTGAGATCATTAACCGGTTTTTTCAAGCCTTGGAGTACTGGACCTATGGCGATGGCACCTGAGGAGCGTTGAACCGCTTTATAGGTGTTGTTTCCGGTATTGAGATCGGGGAAGATAAAGATAGTAGCCGCTCCCGCAACCGAAGAATCGGGTAATTTTAGATGGGCAACCTCAGGATCGATGGCAGCGTCGTATTGGATAGGTCCTTCGATGAGTAAATCGCTACGGCTCTCTTTGATGATGCGGGTTGCTTCCCGCACTTTTTCAACATCATCACCGTGACCTGAGTTTCCGGTAGAGTAGGAGAGCATAGCGATACGTGGCGTTATCCCAAACGATTGTGCGGTTCGAGCCGATGCGATAGCGATTTGAGCTAATTCGGATGCGCTTGGGTCTTGGTTGATAGCACAATCGGCATAGACAAGCACTTTGGTATCCAAACACATAAAAAAGAGGCTGGAGACAAGGGAGATATCGGGAAGTGTTTTGATAATTTGCAACGCAGGCAAAACAGTCTCTTGAGTGGTATGGATAGCTCCAGAAACCATACCGTCCGCTGTACCGTCATAGACCATCATCGTAGCAAAATAGGTATCATGTGTCAGGGCTTCGTGAGCGGTTTGGAGACTCAACCCTTTATGGCGACGCATCTCATAGAATCGGGTGGCGTACTCCTCTCTCAGCGGTGACGTAGAGGGATTGATAATCGTTACTTTAGAGATATCGAGCCCTAGAGTATTGGCTTGATGGTGTATTTCCTCTGGGTTGCCCAATAAAATCAAATCCACTACATCACGACGGCATAAAATCTCAGTAGCACGAAGTATCCGTTCATCACTACTCTCAGGGAGGACGATTTTTTTGCGTACCGCACGAGCACGTTGAAATAATGAGTATTCAAACATGGCTGGGGTAATAACATCGGTATGGGCTGTGCGAAGTCGCTCTTGTAGCACATCAAAATTGATAGCATTCGTAAATTCACCCATCGCGAGGGAAATTTTACGTGTTTGTTGGGAGTGGAGTTGTGGTGAGATAGCATCAACGAGTAAAGCTGTTTGATAGGTGTCACTCTCAACACTAAATAAGGGGATATTAGGGCTAATCCCACGAATAAGATTCAAAAAATTCTCAGGCGGTGTTAACCCTCCGGTGAGGACTATACCTGCGATTGATGGGAACTCTTTGGCATTATGGGCAGAGAAAATCGCCAAAATAATATCCAGTCGATCCCCCGGAGTAATGATGAGATCGTTATCTTGGAGTTTGCCTAGAAGGTGTTCTATCGTCATCGCCGCGATTTTAGGGCGATGAATGATTCGATCAAAATCTTTTTTTACCCCTAAAATTTGACGGGCGTTGAGGGCGTATTGCATCTCACCGATACTGACACGGGAGAGATCATCGATTTCTGTCATAAAAAAAGTAGGGATATCATGTTGGTGATACTCTTCTTTGAGTATTTGATAGTTGAGCGAGCTAAGACGGTTTACAAATAGGGCAGTATGCTCTACATGCTCACTTTTGAGGGAGACTTTTTCTAACTCTATCTCATGATTGAGTTGTTCGAGCGTTTTCTCTTTTCCCCTTATGACACTGACATAGGGGGCTTGAAGATTTTTAGCAATGAGATGGTTAAAATTAAAAGAGAGTGTTTTCGAAAAGGAGGCTTGATCGAGCCCTTGAATAAGGACAAAATCATATTCGGATTCGAGGGCATGATATTTTTCCAAAAGATGCTCTAATATATCGGAGACTTTCCCCTCAGCAATCAACGATTCAACCTCATCGAGACAATAGCCATAGCAACTCTCTAGCGATTGATCCATACTAAAATGGTTAAGCATAAAGGCTATATCGTTGTCTTCTTCGACACTTTTTTCGATAATAGGACGAAAAAAAGCAAGTTTATGGACACGGCTTTTTAGCAACTCCATAAATCCTAGTGAGACGATCAGCGAACCTGCATTAGGTTCTAGGGAAGCAATATAGAGACTTTTCATATCCACAGTGATGCTCCTAATAGTATAGTGCTACTATGATATCGTGATTTAAATATATTTAATATTATGAATGTATCCCTTTATTAATGAGATTTTTAATAAACTTTTTTTGTTATAATTGACTCATTATTAAATGAGGTTTATAGATGAAAGTTATTTCAATAAAACTAAACCAACAGCTCAGACTCATCATCCAAGAGTACCGAAACAAACTCCTAACCGACCTCACTCAAAAAAGCAAAGAGGCAACGTCACTGCGTACCGAAGTGGAAACAACCCAGTTTCGTAATGCCAAACAACAAATCATCGCACCCGTAGACGGTACCATCGGAAAACTCTTAGGTCCCTCGTTCCCAACGTCCTCGTTGGGAATGCATATGAAAGTTAAAATTTAAGGAGAGGATAAAATGGGAAGAAGCCGTTATAAAGTCTATGAACCAACACACCCGCATTTTATTACATGTACCGTACTG